>CAZXTW010000221.1:0-8730 GCA_964643525.1 uncultured Roseivirgaceae bacterium | reverse complement strand
TAACCAAATATGCTATTCAAATCTGGGCAGTTGCTAACACATTTGCACTGACCGTAAACCTAAATTCAAAATTGTTTAAAGTTTGGCTTTTTATAAGCAAAAACCTGTTGCGGAAGCACTTAAAAGGGCCAATATCAATTTTTATTGGATAGTATGATTGGTACCGACTTTTCAGTACATTTGCGCAAACGTTTGCAATAGCCTTAAAAACCCGAAAAAGTACTTTAATATGCAGGAATACGGATTCAAATCTACAAAAAGTGATTTAACCGATTATAACCTTGAGGTGGCTGAAGCACACTGGAACTTAGCCCCGGCCAAACTGGTAGAAGAAGCCATAAATAATGGTGAGGGCGTGCTCACTGACACAGGCGCCTTGATGTGTGACACTGGTAAGTTTACTGGCCGCTCACCACAAGACCGTTTTATTGTTAAGGACGACACCACTCAAGACCATGTATGGTGGGGCAATATTAACAAACCTATTAGTACAGAGCACTTTGATGGCCTTTATCAAAAAATGATTGCCCATTTAAAGGGCCGTAAGGTTTACGTGCGTGATGCCTACGCTGGTGCTAATAAGGAGTATAGGTTAAAGCTTCGGGTTATTAATACTATGGCATGGCATAACCTTTTTTGTTATAACATGTTTATCAGGCCTGCTGAGTATAAGCTTGAGCAGTTTGAGCCAAACTTTACCATATTATGTGTGCCTGACTTTAAGGCTGACCCTGCAGTAGATGGCACCCGACAGGATAATTTTGCCATCATCAACTTCACAAAGAAAATGATTTTGATAGGTGGCACCGCTTACTCAGGTGAAATGAAGAAAGGCATATTCTCTGTCTTGAATTTTAAGCTGCCTCACGAAAATAAAGTACTATCTATGCACTGCTCGGCCAATATTGGACATAAAGAGCATGATACTGCTATTTTCTTTGGCTTGTCAGGCACCGGTAAAACTACCCTTTCGGCAGATCCTAACAGAGGTTTAATTGGTGACGATGAACACGGCTGGGCAGAAGAGAGCATTTTTAACTTTGAGGGTGGTTGCTATGCCAAAACTGTGAACCTGACCCGTGAAAAAGAACCACAAATTTTTGATGCCGTACGGTTTGGGGCTATTCTTGAAAACACCCGCTTTATTGAAGGGACACGCAGCGTTGATTATGAAAACATAGAGGTAACAGAAAATACACGTACCTCATACCCTATACAGCATATTGATAATGCGGTTGAGCCCTCTATTGGCGGTATACCTAAGAATATTTTCTTCTTAACCTGCGACGCATACGGTGTGCTGCCACCCATTTCACGCTTAAATAAGGGGCAAGCCATGTACCACTTTATTTCTGGCTATACTGCCAAAGTAGCTGGTACTGAGGCGGGCATTACAGAGCCACAAACGGTGTTTAGTGCCTGTTTTGGGGCTCCCTTTCTGCCTTTGCACCCCACTAAGTATGCTGAAATGCTGGGTAAAAAAATGGAGCAGCATGACGTTAAGGTTTGGCTGGTAAACACTGGCTGGAGCGGCGGCGTGTATGGTGTAGGCAAACGTATGAAACTGCCCTATACGAGGGCAATGATTACGGCGGCCCTGAATGGCATACTTGATAACGTAGGGTACCGTCGACACTCAGTATTTGGTGTATCAATACCAGCAACCTGCCCTGAAGTGCCTTCATCTGTATTGAGCCCAAGAGAAACCTGGGGTGACGATGAGAACTACTATAAAACTGCAGACATATTAGCCAACGCATTTGTTAAAAACTTTGAGCAGTTTGAGCAATATGCTAATGAAGAAATAATGGCCGGTGCGCCAACCCCTAAAATAATTGCTTAACCCAAAAGCCTTTGTTCAAACATGAGCATAAAACCTCTGCGCCTATGGGCACAGAGGTTTTTTATTAACTAACTGGCACGCGCTAACATTAGAACGCAAGCGCAACACATTAAGCAATATAATTTATGGTATTTCCGCAAAGCCCCTCTCCTATTTATGGACAAACCTACGCCCCAAATCAGGTGGCTAACCTGAACCTTTCAAGCAACAATACAAGCCTAACCCTGGAAATTGTAACCAATACCAACCTGTTTGTGGCCTACATTAACCAACAACTGCAACAACAAAATGCAAGCATTGGCAAAGGTGGTTACCTTGAAAACCGAAGTGTTTACAAGCGTAGCACTCATTTTGACGGTGCTGAGCCCCGCACGCTGCACCTGGGTGTTGATTTATGGACGGCTGCCCCCACCCCATTGTATGCCCCATTGGCTGGCACCATACACAGCTTTCAAGATAACAAAGGGTTTGGTAATTATGGCCCTACACTCATTTTGCAGCACCAATACCAAAATACAACATACTTTACCCTTTATGGACACCTGAGCAGAAATAGCCTTGCCAACTATGCTGTTGGTGACAATATAAAAGCAGGCCATTATATAGGTGAAACAGGTCAGCCTCATGAAAATGGCAACTGGCCCGTACACTTACATTTTCAGGTCATTACAGATATGCTTAATGGCTTTGGAGACTTTGCCGGGGTGGCTCCATTATCAGAACAGGCCCATTGGGCTACCCTATGCCCAGACCCTATGCCCTTACTTGTAATTGAGCACCCACAGTAAGACTAAAGCATAAATATGGCAATTATATGATTTCTGTTATTTTTGTGCGGTTGGCCCTAACAAGGTGGGCCAGCTCAATACCCTTTTGAAACATATTACATGAAGTATTTGTACATTGGTTTTGCCCTCACCTTATTGTTTTGTGTAGGCTTTGTTTTGGTGCCCTCGCAAGCACAAACTGACAGCGCAGAAAACTCACCTGCTTACTTAGACAGCACCAAGCAAGCGTTAGTACAACCAACGGATAGTGCCAAAGTAATTGCCGTACCTGATGAGAAAGCAGCTAACGAAAAAGCAATAAACACCAATGAATTACTAACTACCGGAGAAATACAAGACCGCAACCTGGCCAAGTCTTTGTTTAGAGGGTTAATTGGTATGATTAGCATCATAGCGCTGGCCTGGCTTTTCAGTGAAAACCGCAAGGCAGTTTCGTGGCGTGTGGTTGGTACAGGTGTACTCATGCAGGTACTACTAGCGCTTGGTGTATTAAAGGTTTCATTTATAAGGCAAGGCTTTGAGGTGCTGGGTAAAGTATTTGTAAAGGTGCTAGACTTTACAAAAGAAGGTACTGAGTTTTTGTTCAGCGGCTTTTTAGATGTTGATACCTACGGCTTTATATTTGCCTTTCAGGTTTTGCCCACCATAATATTTTTCTCAGCTTTAACCAGTTTACTGTTCTACCTGGGTATTATTCAGCGTATAGTATATGGGTTGGCATGGGTTATGACCAAGGCTTTAAAGCTTTCTGGTGCTGAAAGTTTATCAGTAGCAGGAAATATTTTTTTAGGGCAAACAGAGTCACCACTAATGATTAAAGCCTACCTGGCCAGAATGACGCGCTCAGAGGTGTTATTGGTGATGATTGGGGGTATGGCTACCCTGGCGGGTGGTGTGCTGGCAGCCTATATTACCTTTTTAGGAGGCGACTCACCAACACAAAAGCTCATCTTTGCCAAGCACCTATTAGCAGCATCAATCATGGCAGCACCTGGGGCAGTATTGATCTCAAAAATCTTATCACCACAAACAGAAAAGATTAACGAAAAGGTTGAAATACCCAAGGAGAAAATTGGCAACAACATATTAGATGCCATCTCAAACGGCACCACCGAAGGCCTGAAGCTGGCCGCCAATGTGGCTGCCATGCTGCTTGTGTTTGTAGCCTTTATAGCATTTGCCAACTTTGTTTTACTGAAAGCAGGCGATATTACAGGCTTAAATGATGCCATTGCCTCAGCCACAAGCAATCAATACAAGGTTTTATCTTTACAGTTTTTATTGGGCTATTTGTTTGCACCCCTTATGTGGTTAATTGGCATCAGCGCTGATGATATCACGCTGGCTGGAAGGCTGTTGGGCGAGAAATTGATTTTAACAGAGTTTATTGGTTATGTAAGCCTGGCCGATTTAAAAAGTAACAATGCCTTTGCAGAGCAGAAAACCATCATTATGTCTACCTACATGCTGTGTGGGTTTGCCAACTTTGCTTCTATAGGCATACAGATTGGTGGTATTGGTTCATTGGCCCCCTCTAAACGGGTATTATTGTCACAGTTTGGATTGCGCGCATTGCTTGGGGGTACCTTGGCCTCATTGCTATCGGCCACTATTGTAGGTATGATTCTAGGCTAAGCTCACTGGCACTTTACAACTGTAGTAAAGCATTTATTAACTCGCTGGCCTGGTCTGTATAAACATGACCAGGGCTTTCAGAGATAAAGTACAACCTTTCTACGCCTTTGTCATAATCAGTTTTGAGATATGCCAGTGTGAGAAACCAATAGGCATGGGTACGTAGGTTGGCCGTTTTCTTCTCTGCTTTTTCCAGCCAAACAATGGCACTATTCAAGTCAGGCTCCGTTTGGTATAGTTTGCACAACCCAATATAAAAATCGGCCGGGCCGTCAAAGTAAGGGTCCCACGCTACAGACTCAAATTGTGCTGCGGCGCCTGCAAAATCGCCTGACTCGTACAAGGCCTTAGCTTTATTCCAAGCTTCATCATTCCCAATATCGCCACTGCTGGCTGCTACAGGCCCTAAAAATGGGGTTTTCAGGTATGCCCCTACTAAAGAATCAACAGAAGCACCACATCCCGAAAGTAATACAAGCATTAACCCATAAATACCTATTTGGCTAAGCTTTAAATAGCGTAACATATTTGCTTGATTTTATTTTAAGCGCGAATATAAGCTAAAAACAAAAACAACAGGCACGAGACTTATGCCTAACAACTGCTGCGGCTACGAGCCTATTATCACTGAATAAAAGCGGGCTTAGGGGGTATAATGACTATATTTGGTTAACAATAAAACACTGAAAACCCAGTATTTATGAGTACACAAGTAAATTATATAGGATTAGACAGTGAGCATGCAGCCCAACTGGCCCGCGGGCTTGATGATTTACTGGCTAACCTCCAGGTATTTTATCAAAACGCCCGAGGTTTTCATTGGAATATACGAGGTGAGAAGTTTTTTGAGCTGCATGTTAAATTTGAAGAGTTATATACTGATCTGTTAGTTAAGATAGATGAGGTTGCAGAACGCATACTTACCTTAGGCCATACCCCTTCACATAGTTTTTCTCAGTACGTTTCATTATCTGGCATAGTTGAACAGACTTCGGTTTCAGACGGTAGGGCTGCGGTGGCCTCTATTCTTGAGGCATTTAAAATACTGATCAGACAAGAACGTCAGTTGCTTGACCTATCAGCCAATGCTGGTGATGAAGGCACAAATGCCCTGATGAGTGATTATATCAGAGAGCAGGAAAAACACGTTTGGATGTATGCCGCATATTTAAATGAATAATGCTATTATCACCAATCAACTACCTTAAATGCTGCTTATACGCTTGTAAAAGGTAACAACCGCGGCATGTAAAGCTTTTATTAAGGCAAGCTACTGGGTAAGTTATTACCTGTAAATGCCTATTTGTAATCAAAATACAGAGGAATTGTAAGCTTATTGGGCTTAAAGCCTCCTTTACCCTGCCCAATGCTATACAGGTATACAAACTGTAAAACACCCAGCCCTATATATGTTTATGCTGTTAATTACTATTATAACAGCCTGTAACGACCTGATTATGAATATTAAACGTTTACATTTACTTTTTTTTAGAGAATAGCTCACTGGCTACCACCTACGTAATTTTAAACAAGCAAATTGACTAAATGCTGAACAACAAAATGCATATTATTGTAAAGGCCTTAATGACATGCATTTGCTCATTTCAGGCCTTTATTTACCAGACAACAGTTTTAATAAAAGCTTCACTCAGCAAAAGGCAATATCATGACCACTGCAGTAATTGTGTTATCGGTAGCGTTGTTGGTTAGCGGCGTTATTATTTACAGGTTGCAAAGCCAATTGCAAAACCTTTCACAAAACAACAAGGCAAACGATGCACTGAACGATCTAAATGAAAAAATTACTGCTCAAGAGGTACATTTAGGCCAATTGCTATCTGGCGTTGAAAAAAATGCAGAGTCATTGAAAGCCCAGTTAAAGCAAATTACCTCAGTACAAACCTTGCAAAACTCTAAGCCCACAGAAGAGGGGCTTGATCAAATTGTAAAAGAGCGTACCCAAAAACTGCAACAAAAAAGGCTTGAAATAGCTGAGTATGCCTTTATTAACTCAAGTAAAATGCGGGCGCCCATGGCTACTATACTGGGCTTAATTAGTGTACTAGAATTGGGTGAAACAGAAAACGGTCAAAGTATTGAAGAAATGGTTGCCTATTTGAAATACTCTGTAGAACGCCTGGATAAAATGCTCAATGATATGAATGAAACCCTCGGTAAAGAATTTTATGAACAGAATCCTGTTCAAGATAAAGAGATTGTACTGAATTAAGGTTTTAACAGTTGACTAAAAAGCAAAGCCGACCAAAAGTCGGCTTTTACTGTTTTAAAACCAGCGTAAAACTTAAGCTGCCTGACCTTTCAAATAGCGGTTCAAGAAGCTTAGTATTTTCTGGTAGGCTTCTATCTGATTCTCCTTCTTAGCTAGCCCATGCCCTTCATCATCAAAGAGCACATACTCAACCGGTACACCCTTTTCTTGAATGGCAGCCACCATTTCGTCAGATTCTACCTGTAACACTCTCGGGTCTTTTGCACCTTGCAGTACCATTACTGGCTTCACCACTTTATCAGCATGGAACAATGGCGAAATATTGTATAAACGTACAGAATCTTCTTCAGCGTACGGGTCACCCATTTCTTTGTACAAAGCATCTTTAAATGACTCCCACCATGGTGGTATACTTTTAAGTGTACGTGGCCAATTGGTTACACCATACAGGTTTACACCTACCTGAAAGGCCTCTGGCTGAAAGCACAACGCGGCCATTGTCATGTATCCACCGTAAGAGCCGCCCATAATACCTATTTTGTCAGCATCAATGTACTCAAGCCCTGCTAAATAATCCTTGCCTTTTACACAATCCATGAGGTCACCCTCACCATGGTTTCTGTTGTCAAGGCTGTAAAACGTCTTACCATAGCCAGAGCTGCCCCGATTATTGACCGCCAGTACGGCATACCCTTGATTCACTAAATACTGTGTTAGCGCCGAGTAGTTTAACCTTGACTGGCCACCAGGCCCCCCATGCACCAGCACTATTGCAGGCACTTTATTATCAGGGCTGGCCTGTTGCGGCTTATACAATAAAGCAGGTATTTTCAGATCATCAAAAGAAGGGTACCTAACCACTTGCCCGGCTACTAGGTCAGTTGGCGTAATTTCTGGGTTCATCGTTTCAGACAATTGCTTTACAGAGCCGTCTGCAAAACGATAGACATACAAATTACTGGTAGAGTTTGAGGCACCTGAATACAACACCATCAAATCTTCATTTCTGTTAATACTTGCTGATGTAACATCGCCAGCAATGGCACCTTTCAAGTCTAAGGCCTGACCTGTTTCAAGGTTGGTTACCTTTACTTTGGTCTGGGCATCTTCATTAACACCTATTACCCGGTACTTTCCCTGATAGCTCACATTGGCATACATCATATCCCAGGGCTCTTCAGCCAGCTTTTGTTGCTCGCCACTGCTGGTGTTGTGCTTCATCAGGTACTTATATTCCCCACCGTTATCTGTTAAAAAGTAAAGATCATCATTCACAAAATCAGCAGGGCTGTGCGAGGCCTGCGCAGTAGAAATCTGGCTAACTTCTTTCGTACCAAAGTTGTATAAAAATAGATCTGAATCGTTGGTATTTACCGGCTTGGTAAAGGCCATAAATTGCTTATCATCAGAAATCAGGAAGCCGCTGTAAGCCCCATCATTCTGAAATAGTAGCTTTCCGCTAAAGGTCTCAACATCCATTTCATACACATCTGCAAAACGTGCATCGCGCTTGGTGTATGTGTAGTAAAAGCTCTTTAAATCTTTTGCCCAACCAATAAATGAAGCACGTGCATTTTCCTGCGGAGTCAGGTCTTTAACTGTACCGTCTTCATTACGCACATAAATGTGAAAAATTTCATCTCCATTATTGTCGCTGGTATATAAAATACGGCGGTCATTAGGGAACCACGAAATCACATAAATTGCCTTATCAGTCGAGTTTGTAAGCGCTTCTGGCTCACCCCCATCAACAGGCATGGCATAGGCATTGTAAATACCGCTTTTATTACTCGATACCAACACAAACTTGCCATCAGCAGAGACTGACGAGCCAAACACCTGTGTGTTGTTCATAAACTGCTCAATTGTATATTGCTTGGGCATAAGTAATTGTTCTTGAGCTGCCTGTTGGTTACAGCCAGCCAGTGCTAAACAAATAATTAAAACTAAACTGGTGATTCTATACATATTGATAAAGATGTTTGATGGCCAGATTATAATTAACTATGTAAGTTATACAAAGAAGTTAATGAGACACCAAATAATCCACCAGGCTTTAAAAAAATAAAGCAACAGGTTACCCACCTGTTGCTTTACCTCAATCAATGTTCACTCTGTTAGATAGTTTCTGTTAGATTAGTTCACTTTGCTTTTCTCAGTCATCTGTAAAAGGTAATGGAGAGCAAAAAAGAACATCCAACTGCACAACCAACATTTTAATCCTTAAATCCTTA
>CAZXTW010000220.1:3177-8762 GCA_964643525.1 uncultured Roseivirgaceae bacterium | reverse complement strand
CAGTCTGTAGCCAGCGCTCTTGCATAAAAGCTGCCTCCTGAAAGTTGGTGTTTGCTGTCTGCTTCATGGTATATATCAGTTTATCCAGGTCTGACTTTACTTCTGTTAACGTTTTTTTGAACTTGCCCAGTTCAACTATTACATGGGTAATTTGGTCGTCAACCAGTTCACCATGTTGGTTCTTTAAGGTAACGATCTGATGGTACAAGTTAGTAGAATAGGCTTTTGTGGCCAAAAACGATACCATGTAGATCTTTTTCAGGTTGTTGAACTTAAAGTTACCTTTTTGTACCATACGGTTAAAGGCATGAAAGGTATAATGTTTGGCCCTATGAATAAAATATTGCGGGTCTTGCACCTGCATTTCAACAATAAACTGGTTGCCGTGCTCATCTTCACAGGCCAGGTCTAACCTTGCCCCACGGCCTTCTTTGGTAATGCCAGGATAGTCATTTTCTATGAAAGTCACTGATGTGATAGGCACCTTGGCGCCAATCAATAGGGTGAGTGCCTTGCACAAAAAGCTGGTGTCATTTTTATTGCCAAAGGCCGCCTTAAAGCCTCTGTCAGAGAGTACCGAAAGGTAAGGCCCAAGCTTATAGGGTGTATGCATAGAGCCAAACTAAGCACTACTGCACACATTGCAAAGCATTGCATACTATTATGGCAACCATGTTGAACAGATTGTACGTGGCCAGGCTTCATTATTTGAGGTATGTGTAAGTCTTTTCTTTGGGTAGAGCTGCTTGTTGGTGGCCTTGCATGGGGTAGGGCGCACCTTTTTGATATGTGGGTAAATATTTAACTAAAAAGAAATGTACCTGTTTGTGAGATGTTTCGTTGAATGACTTAATTGCAATATCCTTATTATGAACCGAATCGCCCTTTACTGTATACTCATTGCTCTATTGGTTTCATTTAACGCCAGGGGGCAGGATGCTGCACAACGCACAGCTGTGGTGTTGAGTGGGGGCGGTGCCAAAGGGGTGGCCCATGTGGGGGTGCTCATGGCCCTTGAAGCGAATGACATACCCATTGATTATGTGGCAGGCACCAGTATGGGTGGCATTGTGGGGGGTATGTACGCAGCGGGCTACTCGCCCAGCACCATTAAAGAAATATTACTGGCGCCCGAAACACAAATGTGGTTGCAAGGCAAGGTAGCCGGCAGCTACAACTACAATTACAACCGGCAGGAGGCCAACGCCTCTTTTTTATCTGTAGACCTGTCGATAGACTCAGTAAAGACGGTAGTGAATGCCAACCTGGCCAAAGACCTGGCCCTGAATTTTGCCCTGGCCGAGTTTTTGAGTGCCCCTGCGGCAGCGGCCAACTATAATTTTGATAGCCTTTTTGTGCCGTTCAGGGCCATGGCAGCTGAGATTTTTACTGAACAGGAAGTAGCGCTTGACAGTGGCTCGTTAAGCAACGCAATCAGGGCTACGTTTACAGTACCCATGTTTTACCGGCCCATTAAGCTGGGCGGGCGCTACCTGTTTGACGGCGGCATTTACAACAATTTTCCGGTAGATGTGGCCCGCAAAGCGTGGGCACCCGAAGTGGTGATAGGCGTGAATGTTTCTGACAAGAATTTTGAAGGCTACCCGGCTGATAAAGATGAGGAGCTGCTGTCGCAATCAGTATTTATGGCCATTATTGATAAAACAGACAAGCGTGACCTCACGGCGGCCGATGTGTATATAGAGCCAAACCTAACGGGCTACTCTGCCCTTGATTTTGCCAAGATTGGTGCCATACTTGACAGCGGCTATATGGCAGCCATGCGGGCCATGCCTGAAATCAAAAAGAAAATAGCCACCCGCCGCAAATGCAATGAAGTAGCCCAGCGCCGCGAGGCATTTGTAAGCCAATGGAAGCCCCTGCACTTTGACCATATTGAAATTAATGGGTTTGGAGAAGAGCAGACCGAGTACATTCGTAAAAGCTTTAATACCGATGGCGAGGTGCTGACCATTGCAGATATGAAGCAGGGGTATTTTCATTTAGGGGCTGAAGATTATTTTAATAAGATATACCCAGACGTTACCTACAATAATAAAACAGGCTTTTATGACTTTGAGCTTTCAGGCACACCTCATAAGCGATTTACTGTTGAGCTGGGGGGCAATATTAGCAGCCGAAACATCAGTGCGCTTTACCTGGGGGCGGAGTTTCAGCGGTTTAGGCGGGTACTATCAACCTATTACCTGAATGTGTATACAGGCCGTTTTTACCAATCAGTGCAGGTACGAAACCGCATTAACTTTGCTACCCGTAGCCGCTTTTACCTGATGCCTGTTTTTACGTTTAATGAGTGGGACTACCTGAGCAATACCGATGTGCTGTTTGATGAAGACGACCCCACGGTGTTGCGGCAGTTTGACCGGCGCCTGGCCATGATTGTTGGCCTGCCTGCCGGGCGTGCCGGTAAGGTAGAGGTTGAGGTGGCCTATTTCAACAACGAAGATTTTTACAGCAACACCCCCACCTTTGAAAGCAATGATGTGCTTGACAAGCTTAAGTTTGACGGGGGGCGCCTTAGCGTGCGGTACGGGTTAAACAGCCTGAACCGCAAGCAATATGCCACGCAAGGCAGTAAGCTAAGCCTGGAGCTGGATTTTATTACCGGTGAAGAAATTCATACGCCAGGCACCACTGCTACGCTAACCAACCGCAGGCAAGAGCACCACCAGTGGTTGCGCATTAAGCTGCACAGCAGCCAGCACTTTACTAAAGGCCGTTATTTGTATGGGTATACTTTTGAGGGGCTGCTAAGTACCCAGCCACTTTTTGCTAATTTCAGGGGCAGCCAGAATGCCCTGCCGGCTTACTTCCCTACGCCTGATACTAAAACCTGGTTTTTGCAGAACTTCAGGGCCAAAAGTTATTTTGCGGTGGGCCTGCACCAGGGCTGGCACCTGAAGCGCAATGTTGACCTGATTGCACAGGCCCATATTTTTAAGCCACTTTCTGAGCTGGTGGTGATACAGGGGCAAACGCCGGGCAATACCAATACCTTTAAAAAGACCTTTTTGGCAGCTACAGCAGGGGCCGTTTACCACAGCCCGATTGGGCCTATAGCTGCCCGCTTTAATTATTATGACGACCCTGAAAGCAGCCTGGGCTTTTTACTACATATTGGTTACCTGCTGTACAACAGGCGCTCGTTAGAGTAGGGCAGGCCTACAATATACGCTTGAGGTGAAACTTGAAGCGCTTGATAACGCCATTGCGGCGGACCTTCATCCTGATTACCTTATTGTTTTTTTGCCTGAACAAGGCATTGACCTGCTTGATTGACATGAGGTGGGTCAGGTTGCCGGTAACCAGAATTACCTCATCGCCAGGCAGCACCCCGGCCTTGTGCCCCACTGACCCCTCGGCCACCTCTTTAACCAGTATTTTATCGTACTTGGGGCCGCCGGCTATCAGGTCAATGCCGCTCATGTTGTATTCAAAGGCCCAGCGGTAGCGGTGGTTTTTTTTGAGGTAAATCTGCTGCCTAAAGTAGTCAAACACAATGGTAAAGCGGTTGGTAATGCCCCCACCCAGGGTGCCGTGGCGGCCGGTCACTTTAAAGGCTTTGACGTAGTTCTTCTCTTCGGCAAATGACGATATAATGTCGTTAAACGAAAACGGGGCCATGCGCAGGGTGTTGATGCGGCCCAGGTGCCCGTCAATATTGCCGCCCAGGCTGCGGCCCAGGTTACTGGGCAGGCTGGTTTGTGGCAGGCGCAGGCGGGCATCGGCCCCCAGGTTAAACAACAGGGGGTGGCTGGCGCCGGTATCTATCATCAGTTTGGCTTCAAGCGTGGTGCTGTCTTCAAGGGTAATGTCAGTAAAAATATAAGGCTTGGTATCTTCAATGGTAATGGGCACGGCCTGGTAGCTACGGGGCTTGCGGTAGCGGCCTGGCTCATACAGGGTTATGATTTTACGCTCGTAATTGATTTTAACCACAAAGCGGCTAAACAACTCATAGCCCAGTATGCCGTGCACATCAGCCCCGAGGCTTCTGTTCAGCAGCAGGTAATCTTCTTCCAGCACCAGCAGTGTTTGCCCGGTGCCAACAACGCCGGGCAGCTCAAGGGTAATGTTGTTGGCCACGTAAGCTTCAACTGACTTAACGCCATCAGCACCAACCATGGTAAGCTTGCGCTTATAAGGCACCTGTAGCATGTCAGTATACGTTTTTTCAGTGAGGATGGCTGTGCGCACGCCGGTATCAACCACAAACTTTAACGGAATGGACTTGTTGAGCACCACGGGTATTACAATCAGGTTGTTGTGGTCTTCAAAAGGGATGTCAATGCGGCTGCGGCCGCCCATAATCTCGAAACCCAGTGTTTGTGCTTCAGCCTGGGGCAATACCAACAGGGGCACCAATGCCAGCAATAGCACAAGTTTTGTTCTGATGGATTGTATTTTGCTCCCGACAGGCTTCATGTTGCTTACCAATATAACCCTATTGCCATGATTGCCCCCCATCTTTGGGGTTTATTGCTTTGGCCAGGTATTGTCTTATTACTTCGTAACGTCTAATCCAATTTACGGCATTTGAGGTGTTGATGCCAAGCCGTTGGTGTACAAACGGTGCCGTTGGTGGTGAGTTTCCCCCAAAGTGGTGGATTAGTGTGGCTGGCGTAGCAATAAAATGGGCAAGTTATTTAGAATTAGTCTAAACCATGTGTAGTTTTGCCCCGCACGATTAACACTTTAACCTGTTTCAAATTACCATTATGAAGAATATTGTATTCGTGGTTTCTATGCTGGTGTTTGCTGCGCTGTTGAGCAATTGCTCTGGTGGCAGCAAGCCAAAAAGCAACAACGAGCAACCTGCCGCCGAGCAGGTGGTGAATGTATACACCCACCGGCATTATGATACTGATAAGCAATTGTTTGCTGCTTTTACGAAGGCCACCGGTATTAAGGTAAACGTAACCAATGCCAGTGCCGATGAGCTGATCCAGAAAATGGAGCAGGAGGGTGAGCAATCAGTTGCTGATGTGTTGATTACCGTTGATGCTGGCCGCCTGCAGCGTGCTAAAGATAAAGGCCTGTTGCAGCCTGCTACCTCTGACAAGCTGGCCGCCAACGTACCTGCCAAATTCCGTGACCCTGAAAACAACTGGTATGGCCTTACCTACCGTGCACGTGTAGTGGCTTACAGCAAAGACCGGGTAGACCCTGCCACGCTTACCACTTATGAGGCCCTGACTGATGCTGCCTGGAAGGGTAAAATACTGGTGCGTTCATCGTCAAACATTTACAACCAGTCGTTAATGGCTTCTGTTATAGTAGCCAATGGCAAAGAAGCGGCCAAAACCTGGGCCGAGGGTATGGTGGCCAATATGGCGCGTAGCCCTAAAGGCAATGACCGTGACCAGGTGAAGGCTGTGGCCGCTGGCGAAGGTGACCTGGCCATTGTAAACACGTATTATATTGGCAAGCTGTTAAATTCTGACAATGAAGAAGAAGTGAAGGCCGGCCAGGCTGTAGGCATCTTTTTCCCGAATCAGGATGGCCGGGGCACACATATTAATGTAAGTGGTGCTGGTGTGGCCAGGCATGCCCCCAATAAAGCC
>CAZXTW010000220.1:0-3155 GCA_964643525.1 uncultured Roseivirgaceae bacterium | reverse complement strand
CAACGCCATTAAATTTATAGAGTACCTGACCGACGGCCCCGCCCAGCAATTGTTTGCTGAGGCCAATTATGAATACCCGGTAAAAGAAGGCGTGCCCGCGGCGCAATTGTTACAGAGCTGGGGCACCTTTAAGTCTGACAGTATTAACCTGTCATTGCTGGGTGTAAACAACCGTGAGGCTGTGATGCTGTTTGATGAAGCAGGCTGGAAGTAAGCCTTTAAGGGGGCTGTGGCCTGATGCATGGGCGCGGCCGGTGGTGGCCGTGGTATTGATTGCAGGGCTGCCAGTTTTTACCCTGATTATAAAGTTATTTGAACCGCCGGGCGAGGTGCTGCAGCACCTTGCCCGTACTGTTTTGTGGGGGTATGTAACCAACAGCCTGCTGCTAATGGTGTTTACGGGCCTGCTAACCGCTGTGGTGGGCTTTGTGTGTGCCTGGCTGGTAACGACCTATGCTTTTCCGGGCAGGCGCTGGTTAGAGTGGCTGCTGGTTATGCCCCTGAGCATACCTACCTATATTATGGCCTATGCCTATGCCGGCCTGTTTGATTATACGGGGCCCATCCGTACTTTTTTAAGCAATACGCTGGGCTGGCACCGGGCACCAATTGATATTATGAATGTGTACGGGGCAGTACTGGTGATGGGCCTGGTATTGTACCCATATGTGTATGTATCGTGCCGGGCGGCATTGCTCAGTGGTACACGCCCCCTGCTTGAGGCTGCCCGCAGCCTGGGCAGCAGCCCCTGGCGCACAATGGTGCGGGTGGCTTTGCCTGCTGTGCGCCCCGCCCTGGTGGGTGGCCTTACGCTGGTGCTGATGGAGGTGCTGAACGATTATGGGGCTGTGAAGTACTATGGCGTGGCTACTTTTACTACCGGCATTTTTCGGTCGTGGTTTTCGCTGGGCGATGAGAATGCCGCCATTTATCTTTCGGCCTTGTTGGTGCTGCTGGTGCTGGTGCTGGTAGGTACTGAGCGGTGGCAGCGCCGCCGCATCAGGTATGACCGTGCCGGCAAAACCGACCGCCCCCCAGCCCGTGTGGCCTTGAAGGGGCTGGCCGCTGTTGGTGCTACGGCCGTTTGTGCCTTGCCCCTGCTGCTGGGCTTTGTGGTGCCGGTGCTGCAGTTGCTGGCCTGGGCCATTACTGATTTTGCCGATGCCTTTGGGTATGCCTTTGGCCAGATGATTGCCAACAGCTTTGCCCTGGCCGCCACGGCCGCCCTGTTGTGTGTGGCGGTGGCCACCCTGTTGGAGTATGGGGTAAAGGTAAGCCGCCGCCAGTGGGCACGTGGCCTGAGCCGCTGGGCAGTAACAGGCTACGCCATACCGGGGGCAGTTATAGCTGTAGGCGTGTACATACCACTGCTGGTGGTAGATAAGGCCCTGGCCGGGTGGCTGCACAATGCCTTTGGGTGGCGTACGGGCTTATTGCTAAACGGCACTGTATTTACATTGCTGGTGGCTTATATGGTGCGCTTTTTGGCGGTGAGCCACAACCCCATTGAGGCGGGCTTTGCCCGTAGCGGCATGGCGGCCAATGATGCTGCCCGTGCCCTGGGGGCCACACCCTGGCAAGCCCTGTGGCGCATTAACCTGCCTATATTGAGGCCCACGCTGCTTAGTGCTGCCCTGCTGGTGTTTGTTGACGTGCTGAAAGAGCTGCCCCTGACGTTAATACTGCGCCCCTCAAATTTTAATACATTGGCTACGCGTGCTTACGAACTGGCAAGCGACGAGCTGATTTCAGAATCGAGCGGGGCCTCATTGGTGATTATTGCCGTGGGGCTGATACCCGTTTTGTTGTTAAACCGAGTGATTACCAAAGCTTATGGCAACCCCAGTACTTGAACTAACCGGCCTGAACAAGCAGTACAGCAACAAGGGCCCGTTAGCGGTAGCTGATGTATCAATTACGGTGCAGCCAGGTGAGCTGCTGGCCCTAGTTGGCGAAAGTGGCTGTGGCAAAACCACGCTGCTGCGTTTAATTGCCGGTTTTGAGCAGCCTGATAGCGGGCAGGTTGTTCTGGAAGGGCAAACGCTGGCTGGTGCTGGCCAGGTGCTGCCCCCTGAAAAGCGCCCGCTGGGCCTGGTGTTTCAGGATTATGCCCTGTTTCCGCATTTTACGGTGGCCAAAAATGTAGCCTTTGGCCTGAAGGGGATGGCTAAGGCTGATAAGGCCCAGCGTGTTGAAGAGATGCTGGCCCTGGTAGACCTGAGCGATAGCCAGCACAAATACCCCCACGAGTTGTCTGGTGGGCAGCAGCAAAGGGTGGCCCTGGCCCGTGCTCTGGCACCGCACCCCCGCCTGCTGCTGCTTGATGAGCCCTTTAGTAATTTAGATGCCGTGCTGAAGGGGCAGGTGCGTGACGAGCTGAGCGCCATTATCAGGCGCAGTGGCACCACGGCCATTTTGGTGACGCATGACACGCAAGATGCCCTGAGCGTGGCCGACCGGATTGCCATTATGCGTAAGGGCCGTTTGTTGCAATGCAATACACCCAATTATTTGTTTGATGCCCCTGCCGATGCGTATGTGGCCGGCTTTTTTGGGGCTACCAACCTGCTGCCAGCCACAGTTGCGCCTGCGGGGTACCAAACACAGTGGGGCCAACTGCCACTGGCCAGTGAAGAAGGCCAGGCGGTAAGGCCGGGGCAAGAAGGCTTGTTGATGGTGCGGCCAGCCAGTATTAGTTTACACGAGGCTACGGCAGGTGTACCTGGTACTGCCCAGGCAACGGTAAAGAAGTGCCAGTTTTATGGCGAGTATTATCTGGTAACCTTACAGCACACCCACCATAGCAAAGTTACTTTACTGGTAAAGTGCCCAAAAGCCTGGCCTGTAAATGCCTCTGTGGTAGTGCAACTGCCAAGAGAGGGCCTCTATTTTATGATGTCTTAACAATTTTTGGGGTGATGAATACAAAAATTCTTTATTTTCACCGCTTTGTTGTTTAGCATCAATCAACCAAACATTAGTTATGCAAAGACTCAATGAGATACTGAGTACAATTGACGGCTATATAGGGGGCTCATCGTGGTTTGTGTACCTGCTATTGGGTACCGGTTTGTTTTTTACGATTTACCTGAAGTTTCCGCAGATCCGCTATTTTGGCCATGCCCTGCGCATTGTACGCGGTAAGTACGATAAAG
>CAZXTW010000219.1:0-8769 GCA_964643525.1 uncultured Roseivirgaceae bacterium | reverse complement strand
TGTTTACCAGCTGCTCAATTTCAGCATACTCTGCTGGCTGCCTGAATATGGTTCTGAAGGGTACGTCGTGGTGGTTGGCATCATAAAACAGCTGGCCCAGTACCAGGTGGCGAGGAAAGTACCGCTTGTAGCGCAGCTCGGCACGGTCAAGCTCAAGGGCCTGCTGCCTGAACTCTCGGTAGGCATCCAACAGGTCAAGCACCAGGTCATACACATACTGGGCTGCCTCTACGTTGTTGTCTCGCAAGGCAGTTAATGCGTCATACACATTGCCCACGTCATACACAAATGGGTTGCTGCCTCCGTAAAAGTTACCCAAAAACAGGCTGTACTCTTCATAGGTGGCCAGCAGGGCGTTACTCAGCTCTGTCAAAAAGGCGTCTGAAAGTACCCGGTCGTTCACATACAGGTCATAAAAGTTAACCGGGGCGGGCTGGTCAGGGTCAATGCCAATATTGGCTATGTTGATTTCCTGCAGGGCGGGCTCCTGCGCTACAAATGCCTGTATGGCTTCTTCCTGTGGGCTATTGTTGGGCTGGGTATAGTAGATATCAGCCGCATTCATAAGCAGCGTGCGCTGCACAAATATAATTTCCTTGCCCTTATCGTCACAGTCAGTGGTAAAGCAGTTTTTCAGGTCAAACACCTGGCGCTCAAGGTAAATAATAGCCACCTTGTTATCTAGAAAGCCTACATTATCGGCCAGGGCCTGCACGTCGGTGCCTTCGGCTGTGTCGGGTAGTAGCTCCCACAGGTCAGGTTGCTGAAAAGGCGTGTATTCATCAATCTGAATTCTACGGTATTTGTGGTAGGTAGGGGCCTCAGTCCCTTGGGGCCCTTCGGCAGTGGTATTGTAAAATATCAGGTAGCCATGCGAGGTAATGCCCGCACCTGGCGTAACAGAAATGTGGCTCTGGTCATCGCTTACTACTGCCCTTAAGCCCTGTACTATGCCTGTACCAATGGTTTTTTCGCGCGTGTAGCGTTGTTGCTGCTCAAGAAAGTTGAACAGGTCATTGAGGTGTTTGCTGGTCAGTACCTGGTTGGCTTCAAATTCAGGGTACCTGTCTTTATGTAAATCTTCCAGGGGGTTAGCGATGGCGTCACTCATCTTCCAGGGGTTTAAATGTTCCTAAAACAGTGTTGTTTAATGATACAGGGTTTTCACCTTCACTTTCTTCACAATCGTGCAGGGTAGCGTAGGGGTATACATTTCTTAAGCGGGCCATGGTGGCTACCAGCTCTTGTTGCGCGGTGCTGAGGGTAGCCACGGCCTGGGCTTTTTCAAGGTTGGTGCGTAGCCGGGGCAACTCCATATTGAGGGTAAACAGCTCAGGCAGTTTGGGCTTTTCAGGGGTCGCCTCACTGTTGGCGTTGGCACCTTTTTCCTGGGCGTGGTGCACAGGCGCAGGCACCATATCAGGTGCCGGGCCAGGGCCTGGTTTTGATTTTGGGTTGGGGTCAGGGTTAGCGTCAGGCTTGGCCTCTGGCGCTTTGTCCATCAGGGCAGCCACCTGTGCTTCTTTTGCCTCAACCTCTGGCTGTAGCTCATCAATAATTGCCCAGGGGCTGCGGCCAGCCAGAAAGTCATCAATGTCAAAATCAACCTCGGCAAAGGCCATAAGCCAGGCAACAAAGGCTGCCTCAAAATCGTCCATTTGTGGCTTATCCAGCCAGCATATTTTGGGGTAAATATGGGCTGGGGTTTCCAGCCTTATTTTACGCTCAATAAAGCGCCTGAAGTCAATATCAGTAAAGCGCACCGGCCAGGCAGGCAGGTATATGCTTATCCTGAACGAATAAGGGTCTTTGGTGCAGGGGCAGGGTGTTTCAGTATCTTCTTCCAGCTCTACTGGCAGCAGGGCATCGTGGTTTTCTACCCTTGGGCGCAGCAAAATATGCTCAACCACATGCAGGCCCTCGTTATTGTCGTAATTGTCAATTAAAAACTGCCGCACGGTTTCAATGGCCGCTCGGCAGGCGGCCTCAGTGGTGTAGGTGGCCCCGCTTACACCCAGCACGGTGCCTTCATCATCTTGCAGCAGGTAGGTAAAATTATCAGGGCTGTTTTCCTTAACCAGGTAGTTGCTGGGGCCCCCGGTATAATCTGGCTTGTTTACCCCTTCGCGCAAAATGGTACGCAGCAACACATATATATACGTATCAGTATCATACAGCTGGTCGGTCTGTAACAACACCACATCCTTGGCATTTTTCAGGGTATAGCCAAACTGCCCGCCGGGCGATTCAACAATAGTAGTGTAGGGCGAGTCAATCAGCCCACTTTGGCCCAGGTACCTGCGGTTGGGGTTGTCAATGCCCAGCAGGCGGCACAGGCGGTGCTGCAGGCCGGTTACGTTTTCAGTATTCCAGATTTCTACCTTATCGCGGTGGTCGTACCCTTTGCCCCTGCCGCTGCTAATGGCGGGGTAGTGCTGTAGCAGCTGCATCTTATCATTCATTAACTCCTGGTACGATATGTCGTCGTTAATGTCATGCATCAGCAGGGCATAATCAGTAAACTGCTCAGCAAAGCGGGCCATCAGGTGGTCTAAAAAGCGGTTTCGGCGCACCTCAAACAGCGAGTCGCCTTCATCAGTCAGCCCCTCGGCAATGGCATCAATGGCCGTGCGGTAGCCGTTACTCTGGTTGGCCTTGTAGGCTTCCCACTTGGCATCAAAGCCGTTGGCTTTGTCTTGAGCATAGTTGCCGGTAAAGCTGTGCTGGTCCAGAAAGTCTTTGCACAGGTAGGCCGCCTGGGGCAGGTTGTACAGGGCCTGCGTAAAGTAGCTGCGCTGCTGGCCGGGGTTCATGGCAAACAACTGCCTGATGTTGCCCAGCTGGGCCAGGTAGTTGGCCAGCAGCTGCTCAAAAAACATGAGGTAGCCTTTTAGCTGGCGGGCCTGTGCCCGGCGCAGGGGGCTGGCATTGGGCGGCAGGCCGTCTTTACTAATGCCAAACACATCAGGAAAATCTTCCTGAATGCTGGTATACTGCGTCAGGTTGCGGTATTGCCCATTGGCAATGGGTATATCCCACGCCTTGCTTTCAGTCTGGTACTTTTGGTCTTCTTCACGCTTCAACTTCCTGAACAGGTCTTCAGCGCGGGTTTTGTTGGCGCTTTGTGGTATTCCCTCTTTGTAAAAGGTAACCTTTGACTGTTCAGTGCTGAGGCGCACCACAGAGTTGCCCTGGGCTGTTAGCTCAAGGCACCAGGGCTCTGGCTCATTGGGGCTGCCGGGCCCTTCTTTACCTTCTTCAAAGCTGGCCACCAGTAAATTGTTTACGGCCACCACCCCGTCAATATCCATAATGATATTAATCAGGTCACTTACACGCAGCTTGCGGTTGCGGTCAGTATCAATCAGCTCGTCGTCAAGTATAAAGCCATGATCCAGCGGGGGGCCTTCAAACAATTCATCGGCAGGTATACCCCGCTCAAGCAGGGCTTCCAGGGTATGGAAGCGCACGCGAGGTGACATAAAGCGGTCAATCTCATACCAGATCTGGCCCAGCACTTTGTCTTTATTGGCATCGGGGGCTAGCAGCACGTCGGTGCATATGCCCACTTCTTCTACCTGCAGAGCCCTGAACCTGATAAAGTCTTCGCTCAGGTTGCGGTGCTTGTGCAGGCGGGTAAGCACCTGTTGCAGTATGTGCTGCACTTTAAACACCTTGCCCTGGTACAGTTGCAGCAGGCTACCGCCGGGCACGGCACTGGCCGTATCATACAAAAAAGTATCAATGGCCTGGTTCAGCTCTGTTTCCAACGCTTCCCTGCGCTTGGTGCCAATAGTTACCGTTTCAATAATGCTGGTGGTAATTACCTGGCTGTCATCCAGGGCAAACGTAATGGTCAGGTTATTGTACTGGTCCTGGTCAGGTATGGTAAGCCGGGTCAGGTTGGCCTTCAAATCGGCCAGGTTGTTCCAGTCCACCTCCTGCACATCCCAATACGGAAACTCCCCCTCAACTTCAAACACATACCCATGCAGGTCACTGCCGGGATTGTTTATCGTAAACTGTGCTTCTATGGTGTTGGCGTTCAAGTCGCCGTAGGTGGGGTCTTCTTCAAACTCCATTACCCCCTGGTACAGGCCGTTGTACAGCAGCTGCTCCTGGCCGGGCAGTGCCTGCCCTTTGTATACCAGTTGGTTATTGTCGGGGTCGTAGAATATTTCAAGCTCAGCCTTGTCGGTGGTTTCCAGCCAGGCGTTTTTGACACCTACTACATCTATAATGAGCTTCCTGAAGTCAGTAATGGTTACGGGGTTACCCGTAAGTATTTCACGGGCCGAGTAAAAGTTCTTTAGCGGCTCGGCAGAGGCTTCATCTGGGTTGGTTGCCAGCAGCTGCTCAATGGGGTAGTTGGTGCGGTAGGCCAGGTCAGTAATGGCGTAGCATAGCTGGTCAAGTATGGTTACGCCAGGGTCATGTATGTTAAAATCGGTCCACACCTCGCCTGCAATGCGCCTGATGTATTTAATGCCAATATCATACAGGGCATCAAAGTCAAGGGCTTTGCTGTTGGGTGTTTTACGCGATATTTTTTGTGCTGCTGCCATGCGTTAATTTATTCCTGTTTGCTGCCCGTCCAACCTTGCGCTCAGTTCTTTTACAGCATTTATCAGGGCAAATATGATCGGGTAAGCATCAAGCACTTCTATAGATGTAAAGTTACCCCCTGTTAATTCTTCAGTATAAGTAGAGAACAATTCAGGAATAGGTTTGCCAATATCCTGCTGGCGCAAGCCTACAAACTGCTTGCCATTGGGTGAAGCACCTCGCCCATTATAGGTAAGTACCTGGGGTACTATGCCTTCTATCACATCAAGGCCAGAAGTAAAAGGCACAGGGTCGCTCTCAATTACTTCATCGTCTATTGGTACCTGCCAGGTGCCACTGCCATTGTATTGCACTGATTGGTTCAGGCTGGTCAGGTTATCCATCACCCGAAGGCGGTCGGCCGTAATACCCCGCAATGGGTCAAAACTTGCAGAGGTTTTTGCGCTTTCATCTGTACTGGCCACACTCAACTCAGCATTGCCACTGTCTAATACATCAATCAATAAGCCAGTGGTGGCACTTTTTGATGCTTCGTTGGTAAACTGGGCCATTCTGGTTGCATTGGTGTTGGCATTTACCAGCAGGCCCAGGGTAGAGTTGGTGTCAATGGCATCAATATGCAGCTTGGCCGTAGGGGTGGGGGTGCCTATGCCCACTTCTTTCTGGGTCAGGTGGGCGGTGGGGCCATTGTCAGTCCACACCGTGCCGCCCGTAACCTATATGGGGTTGCCCACCCAGTTGCCGGCCCCGTCAATTACTTCAGTGCTGTTTACATAAATGCTGCCGCCCACGGCCAGTTTAGCGTCTGGGGAGGGTATGGTATCAATGCCTACGCGTTTGCCGGTTACGCTTATGTAGGTTTGGTCGTTGCTTTCCTGCCAAAAGGTTTCGCCACCGGCATCAATGGGGTTGCCTACCCAGTTGCCGCCGCCATCTATTACCGGGTTGCCATTTACGGCAATGGTACCGGCTACGTCAAGCATGGCGCTGGCCGCGGGCGGGTCAAGGCCAATGCCTACCGGCTTCAGTATGGTGGCATTGCTGCCGTTGTCAGTCCATACAGTATCGCCAGCTGTGCCGGGGGGGCCCTGTATGCCCTGGGGGCCCTGCGGGCCGGCTACGCCCTGTGGCCCTTGTGCACCTGCAGGCCCCGCCGGGCCTGCCAGGCCAGCGCTGTCGCCCACCCACTGGCCGGTGTTGCTCACAATTAGCTGGCCATTAATGGCTATGCCCCTGCCGTGCACGTCAAGGCCGGCATCAGTCAGGGGGGCGTTGGTGCCAATGCCAATAGCCCCCTGCACCAGCAGGCCATTGGTAGGGGCGGTTTCAACGCCTGCATAAGCACGGCCAATCACCACCGAACCCGATACATCAAGCCGGTTTTTGGCGCTAAGCGTGCCCAGGCCAATATTCTTATCGGCTACCTGGGGGGCTTCGGTAATAAATATATTGTCATCACTGCTGTGCAGCGTTGAGTCTATCAGGTTTTCAAACTGGCGTTGTGTGGGCTTATCGCCAGTTTCAAAATAGGTTTTTAGTTGTATTCTAGTTTCTACCGCCATTTGAATTAGGTTTGTGGTGATTCATCAGCGTCTTCGGCCACTTCAAAGTCTATGCGCACAATCATGGCCCCAATACCTTCGTCAGGCACAAAGTCCTGCACGGTATCTTCGCACGAGCAGCTATCGTCAACAATATTGGTAATGCAATGTTTGGTGGCCGATACCAGTATGGCACCAGCCTGCGAGGCTTCGGCCACGTTCAGGTCGTTGTTGTTGTCGCGGGCAAAGCAGTCTTCACTCAGGCTTTCGTCAACCAGGTGAAACATCCTGAAGCAGGTCACAAAGTCTACATACTCCAGCTCTTCAATGTGGTTCAATATAGCCGCCTTGTAAATGCGGCCCTCAAAAGCAATGTCAGCCCCATCGGCATAGGCCCAGGGGGTCATATAGGTAATAATATCCTGCTGTAACTGCTGCAGGTAAAAGCCCTGGTCAAAGCCTTCGCGCAGCTTGACGTTAAACTTCAATTGTATGCGCTCAAACAAGGGGTTGCGCACTTCAAGCTTTACAAAAGGCGAGATAATGGGCGTGAGGTATTCTTTAATTTCCTGCAGGGTGTTGATGCTTACCACCGGCTTCAGGCGGTTGACTGATTCCTGATTGAGCAGGTTGGGGATCACTACCAGCGATACATGGCCGGGCGATAGCTCGTTGCTGCCCGTGGTGTGGTTCAGGCATTTTACTTTGTAAATGCTGGGAAACTGCTCAAGCACCAAACGCTCATAATCCCATATGTTAATGGCGCGGCGCTTGTGGCGCAGGCGCTCACTTACGCGGCTGTAAAACTCAGGCTCCTGCTCTTTTACCTTGCCCCCAAATGAGGTAAAGGGCTGCTGCAGCTTTTTAATGTTGGCATCTTTAACATTAAGCTTGGTAATGGTTTTGGCGGGCAGGGGCTCTTTGAGGTGGTTGGGGTTGTTGCCGTTATCAGCAAAGGTAACGCGCACCGCCTGGGCATAAACGGCCACCAGCTTGCCCACACCCAGGGTGGCGTCAATCCATTGGCCGCTTAGCTTCAGGGCTTCTGCCTCTTCAATGGTGGGCAGCACCTCTGCACGTAGCCAAAACTGGTTGCCGGGCACAATGGTGTTGCCGGTGTTGGCTTCTTTGGGTATGGCAAAGGTTACAATACCAGAGTTAATGAATACACGGGTGGTGTCAGACACAATGGCCTCGTCATTAAAGCCCACCCAGTTGTTGTCAGTCAGGTAGCTCCAGCGCAGGCGCACGCGGCCCACCAGGGCGGCATCGGCCGTGCCTTCGGCAATTTGAAAAAACAACGACAGGTTTTGCGGGGGGGCCACGTTGTTCAGGCCTATGTAAAAGGTACCGTTGGACTTTAGCTCTGGCAGCAGCGGTATGAGCGGAAAGCTAATGCCATCAAGGTTAAAGTTATCTGCAAAGGTATAGGGGTGGCGCTCAGCCTGGCCAAACGGACCTATATGGTAAAAGCGGTCAACCCGCTGTTCAAAGTCTTTTTTATCTCGGCCGGCTCTGTTTACGGCAATCAGCACCTCAGAGCGGTAGTTCAGCCACATTGATTTAATGGCCGGGGTATGTGCCTCACGGGGCAGTTCTGTGGCTGGGTTAGTACTTACCTTCTCAACAATTTTTTCAGTATACAGCCTGGGGTACAGCGCATGGCCGTAGGCTTCAAACTGCTGTTGGTAATGGGGGTTTTCAAGCACCAGGCGCAAATAGCCGTTGGTGCTGCTGTTGGTATACTGGGCTTCTACCGGCAGGTTTTCATTGCGGCTGTAGCCTATGGTTTCTTTAAAGTTATCGTCAGCAAAGTCAAGGCTAAATGTGGCCGGGGTGGTGGCGTTATCAGCATTGTACAGGTTTTGTACATGCCTGGGCTGTTGTTTGCTGGCACTGGCACCTTTGTTCAGGGGCCAGGGGTGCCACACCTTATTGTACAGCAACTCAAAGCCACCTTCAAAGCTCAGGTTGGTAATGGGTTTGCTGCCGTCTGGCAGGGCATCGCCAGCCTGGGCATCAGCCACCTGCTCGTTGTTGGCTTCAGCTTCCTTACTTTCTTCGCCTGCTGCTGCTGCCAGCTGGTTCAGGTACTGGTTGTATACCTTATAATAGCTGCTAAAATCTTCAGGGGTTTTAAACCACTCTACATGTACCTCAAGGTCGGTCAGCTCTTTCTGAAACACCTCATGGCTGCCAATGTACAGGGTAGAGTCAATGGCGGGCTGGGTGCCAAAAGGCTGGAACGGCTTGTTGGGGTCAATAATGCCCTGGTCGTTTTGCAGGGTCACGTTGCGCACCTCCTGCACCTCAACCCCTATGGTAATCAGGTCAACATGCATTTGGGTTACCACCTGGTAGGTAAAGGCGGTGGCGGCCGGGTTGGCCAGTATTTTTACCAGGGGCAGGCTTACGTTGTATTGCTCCTGGTAGGTGGCCTCATTGTAGGCCACTACCGGGGCTTCGTTGGCATTGAGTATTACTGAAAAGCTGAAGTTGCTTTCTTCAGCACCCTGCCCTGCCAGTTCGGCCTGGGCATAGTAAGGGCCCAGCCAGCCAGCCTCGCCCGTAAAGTACAGCACAAAATCGGCATTGGTTTCATCTACGGCAGGTGTTTCTTCTCCCTCCGTTTCTTCGGCACCATCATCTACCTGTTCGGCTT
>CAZXTW010000218.1:0-8772 GCA_964643525.1 uncultured Roseivirgaceae bacterium | reverse complement strand
ATCAAAGACGTACAACTCGAGGGAAAACAGGTCGTACCGCTCAGAGATGTCAGCGCCGACGCCAGCCATGCGTGTGATCTTTGTTGTCTCGTTCACTGTCACTCGGACCGCGGTGTAGGCAAACAGCGACTGGCTGGTACTGCTGTAGTTGTGGTGGTGCTGCAACCAGTGGTGTGGTTGGTGGCCGTTACCACATAAGTGCCAGCCTTGGCAAAAGTAAGCGTGCTGCTGGTATTCGTGTCGGTTTGGCGGGGGGTGCTGCCTGCGGGCAGCGTCCATACAAAACTAATGCTGTCAGGGCTGGCTACACTGGCCGTAATGGCTCCGGTGGCGGCAAAGGTGCTGTTGCAGGTGGCGTCAGCCACCAGCCCGCTAAACGTTACAATGGGGGGGCTGCTGTTATCGCTCAGGGCTACACGCATGGTATCAGAAAAGCAACCTGATGACAGGCTCTGGGCCACTACCTCATAAATGCCAGCAGCCAGCCCGGCTTGGGTATTGCCGGTGCCATGAATAGGGTTGCTGCTATTGCCCACGCGTTCAAACCACTGGTAAACATAACTGACCGTACTGGGCAGCCCCTGTACGGTAATGCTGCCATTATTGCCCTGGCAAAACTGGTTGTTTTGCAGGCTGGTTACCTCAAGCTGGGGGGGCAGGCTTTGCAGGGGTACATCAATGGTGCTTGTGGTGGCACAGGTTGTGGTCAGGTTCAAGGCAGTTACCGTATACCTGCCTGGCACCGCCTGGTTCAGCAGGCTGCTGGTGCCGGTATCAACAGCCTGCAATTGCCCATTTAAATACCAGGCTATGCGGTAGCTGTCGGCAGGGCGGCTGGCTTCTGTAGCCATGGCCTGCAAAATACCATCAGCAGCGCCACCAAAGGCCGTATCGCAAACTGTAGGCGTTTGCAGCAGGCTTAGCGTAAGCTGCGGGGGCAGGCTGTCGGCTTCAACCGTTACCTCAATGGGCTGCGAGGCACACCCGGTGGCCTGGTTCAGGGCTGCTACAAAATAACTGCCTGCATCAATGCCCGTTAGGGTGCCTGTGGTATCAGGCAGCAGCTGGGCCGGACCCACAGCCCCACGGTACCAGCGGTAGCTTATGGGGCCGCTGGTGCTTGTAGCTGCCACTGATATTGCTCCGCCGCCGCCACTACAAAAGCGGTCGTTTACCCGCCGGGTCAGAGTCAGTGTGGGGGGCACGGCCTGCAGGCTAAGGCTGTCATTTACTGTGCTGCTACAACCCGTAACCGTATTGGTCACTTCAATAGTATACTGGCCGGCAAGGGCACTGGTAATCTGGCTGGTATTCAGGCTATCGGTTTGCACAAAACCACTGGGGCCAGCCCAGCTAAACGTATAGCTGCCGGGCGTGCCGCTGGCCTCTGTGGCTGTGGCCAGTAGGCTGCCTGCCCCGCCAAGGGCAGGGTCACAAATGGTTTGCTGGCTTATAATTTCCGTAGTCAATAAGGGCTGGTTGGCCACATCATTAATGGTTACCTGTAAAGTATCTGTAGGGCAGCCTGTGTTGGCTTCGGTAGCCACTACGTGGTAGGTGCCTGTGGGCAGGCTGTCAACTGTGGCAGTTGTATCGGCAGGCAGGGGCACAGTACCCGCCCACCACTGGTAGGCATACTGCCCGCTGTTGGGTTGTGGGGCCACTCTAATACGGCCATTGCCCAGCCCGTCGGGGCGGGCACACCAGGCATTGTCATCCTTATCAGCCACCACCAGTACAGGGCTAAAGGGCACATAATCAATTGTGCTGCTGGCGGTGGTGGCGCAGCCACTTTGCTGCCCGGTGGCGGTTACGCTGTAAGGGCCGCTCTGGGCCTGGCTCAGGGTACTGAAACTCAAACTGTCAGTAACGGTAGGGGGCAGCCCTGCAAATGTCCACACAAAACTGTATGCACTATCGGCCCCGGTGGCCATGGCCGTCAGTGCCCCATTGGCCAGGGCCTGGGTACAATTGGTTTGTGCCTGTTGGTTGCTAAAGCGCACCCCGGGGTTTTGTGGGTTGTTGGCAATGTTGGTTACCAGGGTGTTGGTAGCGCAGCCGGTGGCATTGTCAACGGCAAAAATACGTACTTCGCCACCGTTCAGGCCACCCAGCGTAGCCACATCAGTACCCGTCAGGGTATCAGTGCCAGTGCTGTGCTCAAAAACATAGGTAGCCGTGCCGTTAAAGTTATTCAGGCGTACACTTACCTGGCCGTTGCCTGTTGCCTGGCAGTAGGTATTAATTTGCAGGCCCGTCAGCAGCAGTTCAAGTGGCCGCGGGGCAAAGGGTATGTTTATGGTTGCTGTGCTGCTACAGCCTGTTTTGGTGCTGGTGGCAAGGCATTGTACCTGCCCTGCGGCTGCCTGCTGCAGGGTGCTGGTGGCAGCCGTATCCTGTTGCAATACCTGCCCCTGCGCATTGGTCCATACAAATGCAAAGGGGCCGGTGCCCTGGGTGGTGGTGGCCGTTACCTGCCCTGTGGCTGTGGCCGTGCTGGTATCGCATACGGTTTGTGGCACTACATTTCTAAGGCGCAGGGTTACCGTTTCAAAGGCATTGTCAAGGGTAGCCCAGGTGGTATCAGTGGTGCACCCCGTTTGGGTATTGTAGGCCACTATGGCGTAGCGCCCTCCCGTCAGGCTGGTAGCGGCAGGGCCAACAATAGCCAGTGGGCTTAAAGCGCCGTTGCTAGCCTGCAGGTACCAGTAATAATCATAGGTGGCAGTGGCGGGTGTGGCTGTTACACGCAGCTGCCCGTTGCCGCTCTGGCAATAAGTATTGTTGCGCTGCTCAGCAATGGCCAGGGTGGGCTTTAGGGTGCCGTCATCAATCACAATGGTTTCAGTGGTGGCGCAGCCCGTGGCTGTATTGGTAATAGTTACCTTATACTGGCCCTGCGGGGCACCCGTAAGGCTGCTTTCAGTACTGTCACTGCTGTACTGCACCTGGGCTGGTGGGGCAGCAGGGTACACCCAAGCAAACGTGTAAGTGGCAGCGCCTGCGCCATTGCCTCCATTACCGCCATCTCCCCCATCGTTTTGCGTGGCATTAACGGTTACTGCACCGGTATAACCCAGGTGGGCCGTATCGCAAATTATTTGCTGGGCAAGCCCACTAATGCTGGCTACGGGGTTGTCTGTTTGCTCGGGCACCTGCACCTCAGTCAGTGGTCCTTCACATCCGGTTAGTGTATCAGCCACCTGTAAAAACCAGGTGCCCCCTGCCAGCCCGGTAAACGGGTGCTGGTCAGTCACCACAGTCTGGTTTACCGCTTCTATCAGGTGCACCCGGTAGCGCCCCCCCGGCGTATAGGCCACTTCCTGGCCATTGTCTTGCACAGCACTAACAGTAATGCTGCCGTTATTGCCCACGCACCAGGTGTCGGGCTGGGCATCAATGGCACTCTGGTTAATGGTTAAAGGGCTAAGCTGCTCGTTAAGCGCAATGGTTAATGCCGACTGGCAGGCGGTGCTGTTGGTGGTATCTGTTACTACTACAGTATATACCCCCCTGGGCAGGTTAATGGCTTTGTTGGGCTGGCCTGTATCTAACTGGCTGGCGGGCAGTGGCGCCAGGCTATCTAACGGAAAAGACCCCAGGTACCATTCAAAAGTATAATTATCAATGCCATTGGTTTGGCCATCTGGCTGGTTGGCCTCATTAACCGCCACTGTTAAACTGCCGTTGGCATTGCTGCAGCTGCTGTTGGGTATTCTTTCTGTCAGCACAATTTGTGGTGCTGTACCATCTTTTGTGAGCGTCACTACCCTGGCTGCCGAAACACAGCCATCGCCCACATGCTCTTTGGCCACAATGGTATAGGTACCTGACGAGAGCTGTCCAAAATGTACCGTATCAGTATCGTTTTGTAGTGTATCACTGGTAAGCAGGTTATTGCTGTTGGTGCTGTTGCCGGCATAGAGGTAAAACGTGTAATCAGTTACCTGCAAGGGGCTGCTGGGGGCGCGCTCTACCTGTACTGAAATGAAACCATCGGCAGGTATTTCGCAATTGGTTACGTTGCCAGAGTCTACCAGTACCACACTGTGCTGGTCGGCAAATGGCAAAAAGGTATAAAAGGTATCTACACAGCTGGTACTTTGGCTGGTTACCACCAGGCTGTAATTGCCAGAGGGCAAGGTGCCGGTAGGGGTATCTGTGGCGTCAATGGTGCCCTGGTTAGTGACCAGGTCAGTATGCAGCAGGTTGGCAGGCAGGGCTGGCCGCTCAGCATACCATTGCAGCTGGTGGATGCCGGGGCCACCCAGTATTACCCGCATGGCTCCGTTTTCAGTACATAAAAACGGCGTATTGGTTACCCTGATATCGGCCGTTAGGGGTGGGCCGGTATAGGTCACTGTTACGGTGCTTGTGTCAGACAGGCAGCGGGTGGCTTTGGCGGCCACTACTGCGGTAAAGTCGCCCTGTGGGCGGTTGCGCCAAATGCCCCCTTTGTATTGGGCAAATGCTGTATCGGCTGCTGTCGGGTTTACTTTTCCTTCAAACCAATACACATCATGCTTCAGGGTATCTACCGTGTTTCTTACAGCTACTATGCCGTTTACAGTGTCGCACCGGGTTTGGCCCTGCAGCACTGTCAGGGCTACCAGCGGTTGCTGCTGGTTTATGGCAATGCTGGTATCTTTAAAGCTGCTGCAGCCCGTCAGGGCGTTGGTTACTACCACACGGTAAGGGCCTGGGCCCAGTTGGGTGGCAGCCAGCCCGGTGGGGCCGCTGGCATTCATGCTGCTGGTTACCTGGTTGCCGGGCAGGCTGTTGTTGCCCTGGTACCAGGTAAAATGGTACAAGCCGCTGGGGGCCGTGGCCAGCAGGGCGCCGTTAAGCGTATCGGGGTTGCAGTGCGTTTGTTGTGACAGCACCTCAATGGCAATAGCCGGAAAGCTCAGCGCCTCGGGCAGGGTAACCGTGGTCAGGGCCGAGGGGCAATTCAGGCTGTCAAGCACAGCCAGCACATAATACGTGCCGGTACTCAGTGCTGCCGCGGTATCGCCTACGGTAAATGCCTGGCTCAGGTCAGTGGTGGGGGTGCTAAACCAGTAGTAGGTATAGCTGGCCGCATCAGTATGGAATGCCCGCAGGCTGCCATTGGCCAGGCTATCGCCACAATTGGTTACGGCCTGCACCAGGGCCACCTGGGGCGCGGCAATGGGCACGCTGCCGGTAGGCACAGTATAGTTATTTTGCAGGGCACAGCCATTACTGGCATTGGTGGCTACCAGGGTATACCCTGCGGCTGCCAGCCCGGCCAGGGTTGATACCGTGCCCGTGTCTTGGGCCAGCGCTATGCCCGTGGGCGCCTGGCCAGGGGCAAAAGTGCCTGCATACCATTCAAAAATAGTGGTATCGGTACTGCTTACCTCAATAAGGCCCGTGGGTGCTGCACCAGCACAGGCATATTGCGGCTGTATGCTATCAACTACAACGGGCAGGGCAGGCACAAAGGGTACCGTAACCGTATCGGCAGGGCCCGGGCAGCCTGTGCTGGCGTTTACCGCCAGGGCGGTATACAAGCCGCTGGCCACCTGGCTCACTGTAGCGCCAGTATACAGGGCTACTGTGGTATCCGGGGTAGGGGCACCCCCCGCAAACCAGTACCAACGCACCGCACCGGCAAAATTGGTGGTGGCGCTTAGTGTGCCGTTGCTGCTGTTGCAGCTGGTATTGGGCAGGCCCGTAAGGCTGGCAATGGTCAGGGTATCTTCAACAAGTGCCACTGTGCCGGTAAGCAGCGTGTCGCAGCCAGAAGTAAGCTCAGTAACCAGCACGGTATAATCACCTGCCGCCAGGTTGCTGGCGGTGGCGGTCAGGTAAGGCAGGGTTGCGCCGGTGGTGTCGCTGCCAGCATACCAGGTGTAGCCAAACAGCAGCGTGCTGTCGGGGTTATTCACCTGTACTGCTAAGGCACCATCGGGGCTGGCGCAGCTCACCTGGCTGGTGGGCAGCAAAGTAGCATCAAAATAGGGCAGCTGCTCAGCTATAGTCACCTGGTAGGGGTCAGAAAAGCAGCCCAGTGCTGGCGCATAAGCCTGTACGGTATATGGGCCAGGGGCCAGCCCTGTGGCCGTGGTGCCGGTGGTTAGGGTATCGCCCAGGCTGGGGTTAAACTGCTGCCCCACAAACCACAAATAAGTCAGGTTGGCCGCACTGCCATAGGCCGTGGCCGTTCCGTTGGCCGTGGTGCACAGGGTGTTGGGGGTGGTGGTTACACTGTCAATAAAAATAATGGCAGGCTGTAGGCCAATGGTCAGGCCGGGGTAATTGTAGGTGCAGCCGGTGCCCACGCTAACCAGCTCAAGGCGGTAAGTGCCTGCCCCAACATTGGCCAGCACTGCTGTATCGCTGGTGGTTTGGCTCAGTAGCAGGCTGTCATTATCTGCCTGGTTATACCAGTTGTAGCGGTACAGCAGGGTGTCATTTACAGTGGCTGTAATACGGCCACTGGGGTTGCCGCCGCAGGCCTGGTCATCAAAAAGGGCTATAGCGGTATCGGGCACGGCCAGTTGTTCAGGCACCGTAAATACCTGTGGTACAGCCTGGCACTGGGTGGTGGTGTTAACTTTTACTACTGTATAGGTGGCAGCGCGCAACGTATCGTTTACCAGGCCAACCCCCCCGGCATTGGCAGGGTCTGGCTGGCTAACGGTACCCTCAAACCAGTAATAGGCATACTGGCCGGTGGGCTGGTCGGCATCAAAAACTGTAGCGGTGCCGTTGGCAGCATCGCAAGTGGTAACGGGGGCTACGGTCAGGCTGTCAATCTGGGGCACTGCCCGGCTGCTGTCATTTACCTGCCCAATCAGCTGGGCGGTGCAGCCATTGCCTGTGTTTTGCACCAAAACCGTATAACTGCCCACGCCAAGGCTGTCATACCTGGCGGCAGTAACGGCGCTGTCAGTCTGCACAGGTGGGTTTACCGGGCTGGCCCCTACAGGAATGGCCTCATCATACCAGTCAAACCTATACGTGGCGCTGTCGGCCACACTATCGCCTGGGGCTGCAATAGTGGCCAGAAGCGATCCGTTAGGGGCGCCGGTAGCACAGTTTTGCAGGTGTGTGGTGGTAAGCGTTACCACAGGCACATCAGGTGCGTAGGGCAGCTTTACTGTTTGCGGTACAGAGGTACAGCCTGACTCAAGCCCTTTGGCTACCAGCGTATACACCACCGTATCAAGCCCGGTAAAGCCTGTTTCGGTTGAGTCTACCAGGTTACCTGTCAACGCATCATACAAATAGTAGCGCAGGGGCTCCAGCTCAGCACTAAAGGGCGTGGCCGTGCCATCAGGGCTGTTGCAACTCGTGACTGCACCCAGCCCTACAGAATCAACCACAGGCCCCTGTGTGGTTTGGGTTACTGACAGAATTACCCGGCCGCTGCACTGGTTGGTTTGGTTAAAATAAGCCAGCGTATAATTGCCCTGCTCTAAATTAAACAGGGTATCTACATTGGTGCTTAAAATGGTAGTAATGGGTATGGCGGGCACGCCTGCCGGTACGGTGCCTTTATACCATGACAAGGCCCAGGTGGTGGTGGTGTCGGGGTGGCCGGCCACAATATAGCCGTTGGGTGTGCGCAGGGGGCTGGGGTTACAGGTATTGTCATTCTTAATGGCAACAGGCGGGCCATGGTAGGTGGTGTCTTCAGGCAGCAGCAACTGGTAAGGGGGTGATGTGCAGCCCGTTAGGCTGTCAACCGCAAAAACCGTGTAGGGGCCGGGCACCAGCCCAGTGGCTACGGTGCCTGTATGTTGGGGCAGCGGCCCTGCGGTTGCCTGGTGGCCGGCATACCAGTAATAGTCAATGCCGGGTGGTGGGGCATCAAGCACAGTGGCGGTGCCGTTGGCCACGTCACATCGGTTGGGGGCGGCGGCCAGCACACTGTCAATAGCCGCTACCTGCACCGGCGTGGCTGCAATGGTTACAAACTCAGTAATTTCGCAGCTGTTGGTCTGGCTTACCACCAGCGTATACTCACCGGCGGGCAGCCCGGTAAAGTCATGGGCCAGGGTATTGTATACGGCACGGATGGGGCTGAAAAAGGGCGGAATAAACGAAAAGTGGCCCGTATACAACAGCATATTCACAGTATCGGCCGAGGCCACCTGTACCTGCCCCAGGCTGGTATCGGCACTGCACGATAAATCGTTCAGCACAGTAACACTGGGCTGCGGCAGGCCCAGGTTGCCTTCAATACTAAAAAAGGCAGGCTGGGTTTGGCATTGGGTGTTGTTGTTTAGCGCCACCACTGTATACAAGCCTGTGTTCAGCCCTGTGGCGGGGTTGCCTACCTGATCTGGCGAAAACAAATCAGGGTCGTTTTCAATGCCTGAAAACCAGTAAAACTCATATTGGCTTTCATTGCCCAGCGGCAAAAAAGCTGTGGCAGTACCATTAGGCACCCCGCAATCGTTTGGGGCGGTGGCCAGCACCGTATCAATACTTTCAAGTGGTGGCAGGGTATACTTTACCGTGGCTTTGCCTTTATACACGCAGCCAGTTACTGCTTCAGTCAAAAACACGGTATAATCACCATCAAACCGCACGGGCAGGGTGGCTTCAGTACCAAAAATACTGTCGTTGGGGCCGGGGTTAACGCCCACCGTAAAATCGCCATTGTACCACACATAAGCATCTGCCGTATCGGCCCCGGCCCCGGCAAAAGGCACTGATACATCGGGGGCGGTTAGCAGCGCATAAGTGCTGTCGGTACGGCAGGTTTGCAGGTAATAGGTGGCCACATTTACCGTAAAA
>CAZXTW010000217.1:0-8811 GCA_964643525.1 uncultured Roseivirgaceae bacterium | reverse complement strand
ACAATGAATAATTGATTGTTAATTTAATGAAATTATGCAGCATTCTACTTTCGGCCACCCAATATTTTACGGAATAGAAACCAGAGCACAACAGCCACTACCAGTACGCCAACAATAAAGTAGCCAATACGGGCAATCCACCTGAAGGCCCACAGTACTATTATTACCGCAAGCACAATCACTACAATGTATTTGATGTTTTTCATAATGTATTGAGTTTATTCCAATGGCCCGGCATTGGCAGTAAGCCATTGACGAATGCCCGACAGGCTGGCAGATATATCTTGCATCTGGTCAATAACCTGGCCTACCTGGCTGCCTCCATACCCTTTCATTTTTTGGTTTTTAACAAAGGTAGCCTTGATGTTAGCCCAGCGGGTTTGCTCTTGCGCAGTCATGACACCAATAAGCTCTTTAAATTTAAGCATATTGGCCTCTGCCCCACTGGTTAACGTTTGTGACTCGCCTTCATAATGTGACAAGATAAGGGTTTGCAGCTCATGGTCATTCATGACCGGCACAATTTTTTCTGCCAGCTTGTTCATGTTTCGGTATGAGCCCTGTAACTTAAAGGCTGGTTCAGTGCGGTATTCGTCTTGTTGGGCAGCCGAGCGGATGTATTCCTGATTTACTTTCAACACCACATCGCGCACCTGTAACAGCTTTTGCATCACGTTTATGTACTCATTTACCTCTTCGGCACCATGGTTGGCTTCAAAGTCAATACCTTCACGCTGCCCTGTTTCGGCAATTTTAATAATGCTGTACACATCTTTGGTGCTTTTACCTGGCAAACGAGCAAGTGCCTGGTTTGATGTAAGGCAGTTTTCAACATAGCTCATTTTAAAGGCACTTTCGGTACCACCAATGATATCGCCCAGGTTGTATATATCAGCCCTGTTGGCCAGCATGTCTGGTATCTGGAATTTGTCACCACTTTCAGTGTACGGGTTACCGGCCATAACCACGCATACTTTTTTACCACGGAAGTCATAGGTTTTACTACGCCCTTTATATACACCTTCAATTTTACGCTGCGCGTCACAAAGGCTGATAAATTTTTGTAGAAACTCTGGGTTGCAGTGCTGTATGTCGTCAAGGTATATCATGACGTTATCGCCCATTTCAAAGGCCAGGTTCAGCTTTTCGAGTTCATCACGCGATGCGGCGTTGGTGGCCTCAGAAGGATCAACAGAAACGACCTGATGCCCAATGGCAGGGCCATTAATTTTCATGAAGATAATGCCCAGCCTGTTGGCTATGTACTCCATAAGGGTGGTTTTACCATAGCCAGGTGGCGAGATGAGCAGCAGCATGCCCATAAGGTCTGTGCGCTTGGCATCGCCCGCCGCACCAATTTGTTTGGCCAGGTTATCACCAACAAGGGGCAGGTACACGGTATCAATCAATTTGTTGCGCACAAATGATGACATGACTCTGGGCTTAAATTCGCTTAGACGCAAGTTCTGCTCAAAGGTATCTACCAGTTGCTTTTTTAGGTTGGTCAGGGCTTCAAACATAGGTACAATGCGTCGGCTAAAATCATTAAGCTTGCCTGTAAATGCGTTGTAATCAAAGTGATAGGTATTGCCATCTAAGGCCGGGTGGGTACCTTTAAAGCCATTTAAGGTTTCTTTGAGGGGCACTTCAATGATTTGCTTTTTATTGTATTTGCCCTGTTGTATAAGCGCAGCAGCTTCATCAACATATTCAGCAGACTGGTGGTGGCCCTCTTGTTGCAAAAAAGCACGCAGCCAATGCCGAATTAAGACAAACTGTTGCAGGGGCTGCGCAGACAGCTCTTTAACGGAAGCCTCAAACAGTTGAATAACCAGTTTGCGTTTGAGGTAGTCTTTGAATTGATTAGCCAATAGGTTGGCCTCAGCATCAATTACAAAGGCATCTCCCCGGGCCATTTCAGCAAACAGGTATTGGGTAGCGTCTGGCACCAGGTTGGCATTGAAAAGCCCTTCATGTTCTGCAAAAGCTGCCAGGCCCTGTTTCAGATTTTCTTTGATGCGCTCAAACTCATGGTTACCGGGAAATACTTTGAAAATGGCCCCTGCCCCTTTGAGTTGTTTTTGCAGTTGGTTGCGGTTTTGTTCAGGTATAACCAACAGCCAATATACTTTGGCCAGTGTGCGGGTGGTGGCGCTGAAGCGCAACAGGTCTGCCGTGTTGATTATGCGCAACAATACTTGAAGCAACAATAGCGCGTCATGGTCATGCACGCCCTTTACGTACCCCTCATTGTAACGCACTGCCATGAAGTTGCGCACGTGATCGGTTAGCTGCTCGGGCTCCATCTTGCTTAATGCTTCAATTGATGCCTGGCTGGCCTGGCCATTGACAGGCTGCTGCGCTGCTGCCAGTACTGAATAGGCCAAATATTCTGACCGGTAAACCTGGCTGTTTTCTGAGTTGATGGTTTGGCCCCAAACCTCCTTCAAGGCATATAGCTGTTTGTCTTGAACCACCTCAAAAAAGTTGGTACCAGTAAGGTGATAGTACATTTTACCCTTGTTGAGTACCAAGGTAAGGCCCAGGTTTTGGGTATTGACAGTAAACTGGTGCTTGCCAAACTTAATAAGGCTGCCATTACCAGCAAATAGCTCGCTTTTATCTTTGAGCTGCCTTATAGCATCTTCTTTAGCTGTTTTTAGCCTGCTCTGCACATCGTCGGCTTTGACAGTATCGCCCAGTTGGCCCAGTTCATTTATAATATTGCGAGCCTTTTCAACCATGAGGTCTGAAGCAAAGTAACCGTTGATTTCGTTCACGGTTTCAAAGCGGCTTACCCGGTTACCTACTGCTTTTAAAATGCGATTGGCCGCATTAAGCAGGGTGTTGGCGCGTTTGTTGCGTTCTTCAACCAAAGTAATTTTGCGGCCGTCAAAAGCATCGTATATCTCTTCTCGCTTTTTGCCAATGAGGACCATAAAATCATCAAACTCGCTAAACTTACCCTCAAGCTCTTCAAGCTGCACCATGGTTTTGGTCAGGTACTCATCGCACTTTTGAGGGGTATCGCTCACATCAAGGTAGTTAATTACTGCCTGGTCAATGAGTTTTACCTGTGCATTGAATTCAGACTTGCCCTCTACACTCAGCAGCTCTTTTCTGCGTTTTTTAAGCAGGGCCTTGATCTGATTAAAGTTAGCGTAAACGGCAGAGATACTGTCAATGATGCGGGTGGTTTCAGTGGCATCAATAATTTGTAGGTTGCTTACAACCTCTATAAGCATTTCAAGCTCACCAGAAATACCCTTGATGTCTTCATCAAGTTGATTGGCATCTACTACTTTGGCCGCTTTATATACTGCTGTTTCAAGCTTTGCCACCTGCTCATAGTAAGGCTGAAGGGCTTTTTCTTTGAGCAAAAACTTTACGCATGCGGTAGAAACGTCATTGTTAAAGTTTTCTAACCGTTGTTCGTAGTCATTTACCAGAGGCAGTTCAACATACCGCAGTTCACGTAAACCTATTACCTGGCCGCGAACAGACCTGAGCTGGGCCAATTGCTGTACAAAGGTATTGATGTGCTCGGTTTTGACCTTTCTGATTTCACGAATCAGCTCATCTGCCGTACCAAATACTGTTTTGCACTGTTTGGCCGTATTTTTTTTGATGCGCTGTACCTTCTCAAACTCTTCTACTGCTGAAGTTGCCGTTTGCTTAATACCATTTAAGGGTTCAATCAGGTTATAAGCTTCTGGCTTGCCCAGCCAGTGGTAAGTATCAATTAAATCAGTAGTATGATGAATCAGGTCAATGTACAGGGCATTGTAGGTATCGTCTTTACCAGTCAGGGCCAATACCTCGTGGCATTCGGCCATGGCCCGTTCAATATCTTTATTGCCAACTTTAAACAGGTACGAATCGTTGCTGGTATCTATTTCATAATTGGCCCCAACATACGGGGTTTGCCATATTTGCACGGCATGGTGTTTTTTTGGCTCGGTATCAGCCTTGAAGTAGCACAACTCTCCATTTTCAAATACTGAGTAGCCATGGCATACAATTGGGTTGCTTACTTTTTGCTCAATGAGGTTGTACGAAAGCAAAAGATAAATGCCTTCAAGCCGGTTATAAAAGATATAAAGGGTGTCTTCACCATTGGGTGATTTGATAACCCGCTCAAACAACATGTTATTGAGTTGATTATCAAACTGTTTGAAAGTACCTGTTTGCAGGTAATAGCCATTGCTGAATATTAGCCCATGGTCATCTGGCAGCAGCACACAGGCATCTTCAAGTTCATCAACCCGGCGGGCCTCCTGTATTTTGGCATTGTACAGAATGTAACGGTAATTTTCTTCGCGATAGGGCCTTACCTTTAAGACGATTATGTTGCCAATGATGGCATAAAAAATCTCAGCATCGTCAAGTGTTTGATCTTTGTTATCTACCGGCTCGTTGTAAATACCCTGGCCTTCATCGGTATTGTCTTCAACCTTAATGGTAAGGTCACCATGAATGGCCTCTACAAAAAGGCGGTCATCAATTGAAATATGGGGGTGTTTGCCCTCACGGTGCATCTCGCGGGTAGTGCGTACCCATTGAAAGGCGTGTTGGTCAGGGAAGCGGTACTCGTGGTCGCTGCGGTTATCAATATATTGCAAGGTACCGCCTGAAATAGCCCATTTAAATGTTTTGATGTCTGTTACAGCCTTACCCGTACGGAACACCATAAACAGGTTGGGGCCTATTTGGGCAAAACGGATAAACTGGGTGTCTTTGTAATATGTATACAGCTCTTTGAAGTCTTGAACAAACTGGGGGTGGTTTATGAGATCAAGGCTGGTTTGATGAAACTGATGGTTGCTATATTCATATACACTGAATACATCAGACAGTTCATGTTCAGTTTTAAGGCCAAAATGCACGTTATACCCAAAAATAAACTGGTTGGCAACGGGGGCCATATCCCACGGAATGCAATTGTGGCTGGTGGTAATCCGTTCTGAAGCCACCAGGCGTGTATCAACTGCGCCAAAAACTTCTTTTCTGTCTTTGTTGAGTTCGTTTAGTTTTTGACTCAGCTGCTCACTGTATTGGTTCAGGCGGTTTTGTAGTAATTCATATGTACCGCCTTCAAGTTTGGTGTTTTTGTTGTTTTCTGCTTCTGTAGGGTGTTGTTCCATGATAAGCCATTGCTTAGGTAACAGGAATTGGTAATTGTAAAGGGCAGTTTGGCAGCCAGTACTTAGCGTAAGCCACAAGCTGCGGCAAACATGCATATAATAGAAAGTATGAGCACAACAATCATGGTGTGTGGGGTTTAGGGATAATAAAAATTTAATTGAAGCAATAAAGTCTGGGCCTATGGTGTGTATAGCATGGCCCAGGGATTACAGGGCTGGTTACTTAAGTAAACCGGCCCCTTTTACAGACTTGTTAGCAATACCTAAAGACTCGGCTACTTTGCCCAGCTGTTTAAGCATACTACGGGTATCGTCCTGATCAGTTTCTTTCATGAGTTTGGCTAACAGGGCCGATATGCTGAGGTTTTTTACATCGTTTGATGTAAGGCCAAACTGGTCAATAAAGCCACGAAGTTTGTCTTTAAACTGTTGGCCCCCTTCGGTATTAAAGAAGGTATCTTTTACCTCAGTAAGTACCTGGCTGTTGTTAAGGGTGCGATCAATTTTGCGGCCTTGTGTAATGGCACCCATGATTTGCTCAAAGAACATGCTTTCGCCACCAACTATCTCAATTTTAGCTGCCTTTAATGCCTCTGCCAAAACGGAAGCCTGAGCGGCAGCAATGTCTTTGGCAATGTTGATCTGAGCCAGCTCTATGTCTTTTTCTTTCTGTAAGCGCAGCTTAAACTCTTCATGTTCTTTACCTACACCATCTAGTTTTTGCATAGCCTGTGCTTTCAGTTCAACACCATCAGCATCTGCTTTAAGTTTTTCACGCATTACTGTAGCTTCTGCCAGGCCGCGTTTCTCTTCGGCCGAAGCCTTTGTTTCAATGATACGCGCCTCAGCAAGGCCTTTCTGCTCAAGTACTTTGGCTTCGGTTTCACCAATTTTAGCGTTGGCTTCTGCCTGTGCTTCACCTTTAAGCTCAATACCTTTTGCTTCCGCTTCTACTTTACTTTCTATCACACTGGCTTCAGCAGAGCCTTCTTTTTCACGTGCAGAAGCCTTGGCCTCCATTACTTTTGCTTCAGACAGTCCCTTGGCAGCAAATTCAGCCGCTTCGGCTTCAGCGAGGGTTTTCTTAGCCTGCGCTCGGTGGTCGGCCGATGCCTGCTCGGCTTCTGCATCTATTAACAGTTTTTTCGCCTCCTGTTCAGCTGCCTGGCGTTCGGCTTCAGCGCTTTTAATTGTTTTTACCAATTCAGCTTCGGCATCTTTTTCTGCTTCCAGGATGGCCACCGCTTTTAAACGCTCAGCTTCGGCGTGTGCTTTGGTATCTTTTATTTTTTCTTCCTGTTCAACTACAGACTTTTCAACTGCTACCCTTTCGGCAATTACATCCTGTATTTTCTTGCGCTCTTCTTCCAGGGCTTTTTCTTTTTCTATTTGAGCCAATGCCACTACTCTTTCACGTTCGGTAGCTTCTAACGAGCGGGCCTGTTCAACACGTTCGGCCTCTACGGCTTCTGTTTTCTCTTTGTTTTTGGCTGCTACAGCTACCTGACGCAGCCTGCTCTCTTCAGCCACCTGAATTTCTTCTTCAGTGTTGATCCGCGCCTTCTCTGCTTTGAGGCGCTCTTCCTCACGAACACGGTCTACTTCGGCCTGTTCACGCGCCCTGATGCTGGCCACTTCGCGGCGTTGCTTTTCTTCAGCTTCGGCCTGCTGTTTTTCTAATTGAAGTACAGTTTCTTTGGCCTCAACATCTTGTTTGGTAATTGTTTTTTCTTTTTCGCGCTCAATCTGGTTAGAAAGTATTTTTTGCTTGGCAGTCAGCTCAATGATTTTCTTAATACCCTCAGAGTCAAGAATATTCTTTTCATCTAACGATTCGAGCGGTGTTTGCTCAAGAAAGTCAATGGCAGCATCGTCAAGAATGTACCCATTAAGATCTGTACCAATAATATTCAGTATTTCCTGCTTAAAGCTTTCACGGCTGTTGTATAACTCAACAAAGTCAAACTGTTTACCCACCGTTTTGAGAGCTTCTGAAAATTTGGCATCAAATAAATTAACAAGCATTTCAGAGTCTGAGGCGCGCTTACACCCAATAGACTGAGCCACCTGTTTTACATCTTCACGGGTTTGATTTACACGTACGAAAAAAGTTACTTTAATATCAGCACGCATATTGTCTTTACAAATAAGCCCTTCTGAGCCGGTGCGTGAAATAACAATGGTTTTAAGGGTAATATCCATCACTTCAAGTTTATGGATAATGGGCACTACAAATGCCCCAGAAAAGTACACCTTGGTGCCACCAAGGCCGGTTTTTACCATTGCTTCGCCTTGAATGGCCTTGCGGTACATCCTGATGATGATAATAAAAACTCCAAAAACAGCAACGGCAATTAGTATAACGCCGAAGTAGCCAAGACTTTCTAACATGGTTTTAGTGGTTTTCGTAAGGTTCTGCTATGTAATAATTTTTGTCTTTGATATGCTCAATGAGCAGTGCACTGTGCCCCTTTTCAAGAGCATCGCCCTGGGTTGCTTTAATTGTCATTTTGTAGTGGTGTCCGTCAATGTTTACTTCACCCTGGCCTAAACGATTGCTGGTGGCAGGTAAACTCACTGAAACCACTTTGCCAATCAAGTCATCTAACGAGTCTTTTTCAGTGTTAAGAGCCTTGAATATTTTGGCAAAGGGCCAGGTAACAAATTTGGTTACGAACAGGCTTACAAACATGATGGGTATCAAGAAAAGCAGCGATAAAAGAAAAGAGGCATTGTGCAGATAGTGGTTGGTTAGTATTGACAAAGCCCACATAGGAAAGGCAAAAAACGTCATAAAAACCATGAAGGGAACGTGGCCGAGGTTAAAAAACGACAGGATTGAGTTCAAAGATATGGCTGAGTCTACCGTGCTGTCAACATGTACGTCAGAGTCAACATGCACATCGGCATCTACGTGCAGGTCGGCATCAACATGTACATCAGCATCCACATCAAAATGAAGAAAATCCATGTCTAGAATGCCAATAAAAACAGTAACCCAGTAGATTAATACCAGAAGCATTAAAAAGGTAGGGATTATGTTAACAGCACTAAACGCGGCGGTAATGAGTTCGTTCATGGGGTTAGGCATTATGAATTTTACCAGTAAGGAGGCGTGGTCAACGCAAGCCCTGAGAGGCTTAAATACGATAACGGCCAATATACCAACAATATAAAAGTAATACCTTCAAAAAAACTGACCGGTAAGGCAGGTAACCAGTGGCCTTCGCAGCCACTGGTTTGATTAGGTTGTTAAAATGCCAGATTATGCACCACCGCTATTCTTGGCAGCCATCTTGGCTTTCAGTGCAGCCAAAGCATCAGAAGCCTGTACCTGAGCAGTGCCACCAGAAAGTGCTTTGTCAATTTCATCATCAACCGACTTACTTTCGTTAGCAATTTCACCATAGCTTTCGGCAAGTGCCTCTTCTTCAGCTACTTTTTCTTTCATTTTCTCTAGCATGGCCACCGTACCTCCAGAGTCGATCTGAGCCAATTGCTTGTTCAGGTTTTTAGTAGCGCTACTTACTTTAACACGTGCTTTTAAGGTACGTAGCTCGTTTTCATAGGTGCTTATTTTAGACCTTAAGGTTTTTACATTTTGATCAAGTTGAGCTACCTGCTTGTCAAATGTTTCTTTCTCGGTTCTGGCTCTTTCAGCTTGCTG
>CAZXTW010000216.1:0-8825 GCA_964643525.1 uncultured Roseivirgaceae bacterium | reverse complement strand
TCCACCTACAAATGTGAATTGATGAATCAAAAACAGCTTTTGCCGGGTTAGCGTTTCGGCATCGGGCTTGTCAATCTTATAATCAGGGTTGCCATCAGGGTTGGCACCAAACTTATACTTGCCTTTATTATAAAACGAGGTAGAAAGCCTGGGCGAGTCATGACTGGCCGACATGTTCATCATAGCCATCTGGTAGTCTGGATGTATGCCATCATACAGGCGGTGCATTTCCTGAATAAAGCCCAGTGGCGTCAATGGGTCACCTGCCTGCGCAAAAAGCCGGCGGGCCTGTCGGTACCAACGGTAATTCATGTTGGCATCAAACTGGTTGCCCAAAAAGGGGCGTGGGTCCATCAGGTCATCAGGAAACTCCTGCCACCACACCTCGCCTATCAGGTAAGCATCAGGGTTAATGTTGCGCACAAACTTGCGGTAATCGCGCCAAAAGCCCATGGGCACCTCTGCGGCTACATCCAGCCGGTAGCCGTCTACCCCGTCACTCAAATCACCGTCTCCGTTGGGGTCAAGCCACCGCTTGGTAATATTGAATATATGCTGGCGCAGGCCTTCAGTGGGCAGGTTGCCTTCAAACGGAAACTCATCGTCATCTTCAGGCACAATCTTTTTCTTTACTACAAACAGGTAAGGGCTGCCAAACCAGCCTTCAATTTTCAGCTCATTTTCGGGGGTGGCAGGGTCGTCAAAATGCTCTACATTAAACCACTCGGCATACTTAGAGTCTTTGCCTTTGGCCTGAATGTCATCAATGGCCCAAAACTGGTTACCGGTGTGGTTCCATGAGTAATCAAGAATAACCTTAATACCCCTTTGGTGCAGGGCGGCAATAATTTCTAAAAACTGCTTATCGGCTGCTGTAAACTGCCAGGTGGCCGGGTCGTCTGGGGTTTCGCTGTTAATAATGGCCAGGTCACCAACGGGGTCAGGGCCAAAATTGCGGTCAATGTGTCGCCAGTGTCGTGGGTCGTATTTATGCAGTGAGGGGGCATCATTTAAAGGGTTAAAGTAAATGGCGTTTACCCCCAGCTCTGTCAGGTAATCAAGCTTGTCAATTACACCCTGTAGGTCACCCCCATAGCGGCGCATCTGTATCTTGCCATTAAAATTATCGGCCTTCACACTTTCAAGCCAGGGCTCGTAGGCATACCAATCGTGCCCCCAGGGCGTTACTGCCCAGCCCTTGGGTACTTCGCCCGGGTAGGTGCCCACCAGGTCGGCCGGCGTAGGGTCGTTACTGGCGTCGCCATTGCGGTAACGTTCAACAAATATCTGGTACCAGATGGCAGATTTAGACCATTCGGGCACTTGGTCAACACCAGTGAGGGGGGCAGGCTTTTGGGTGTTAAAGGCCCATTTGTCGCCACCGCCGCCAGCACAGGCAGTTAGTAACAGGCTAATGGTAGCAACGCAGGCCAAAGCCCGCAGGGTATGCTTCAGTCGTTTATTAGAAGGGTAGAGCGTCATATTGATTGTAGTTAACCCTTGAAATTAATAGATAATAAGCAATTGACCATACTAAAAAAGTACCAAAACTACCCTGAGCGGAGGATGAGCGGACCTATAGCGGACCTACGCCGGAGGAAGAATTAACTGATTTTTGAGCCATTTATTAGAAAAGTACAAACCCAAGAGGCCAACTGGTTAAAACTGGTAGGTAAGGGCAGCTGTAACAGAACGCCCTTGTATGGGCCGGGCCAGCCATATATCAGTGGTGGCCTGGTTAAACTGGCGGGGGTTGCCTTCGGTCAGGCCAACAGCATTAAACACATTATTCACCTTGGCCTGCAAGGTAAAGCCCCTGAAAGGCTCATAACCCAGGCCAAAGTCAAATGCGCTGTAGCCCGGTAATGTGTTTTTATTTGACTCGTCAGTAAACCGACGCCCCACATAATTGATGCCGGCAAATAAATTAACCTTACCCCATTGGTATTGGGGCTTTACAATCATATAAAACTGGGGGATGCGCTTTACCTGGTTGCCATCAATATTCAAAACGGCACCTTCATTGCCACTGGTGGCATAGGTGGCGTGCTGTAGGGTGGCGTTAAGCTGTATGGTAAGGCGGTCTATGGGCCGGGCTGAAGCCTCTAACTCCAGGCCGGTGGCCCGCGAGCCCCTGCTAAACTGGGTTATCCGGGTGCCGGTGCTGTCGGTACGGTCTTCAGTAGTTGTCTGGTTGGTAATGCGGGTATAAAACATGGTGGCTGAGGCAGCAAACCTACGGCCCGACAGCTTATAGCCTCCTTCAAATGTATTTACCCGTTCAATAGCGGTAGGTTCTGCCGGGTTAATATTAAAGTTATCAAAATCAGGCATTCTAAAAGCCCTTGTTAACCGCGCATAGAGGGCCTGGTTTTTGCGAATCATGTAATTAACGCCCAGTGTGGCAGCATAATCAAAATAGCTGTGGTTGTAGTGAATAAATGAGCCACTGCCCGTAGGCACAGCTGCCAAAACAGGGTTGTTCTGGCCCTCAGGGTTCAGGTCTTGTAACGTTTCCTGCTCTACCCTGCCTTGCGGCCTGAACCATTCAAACCGCAACCCGGCTTCAAGGCCCACCTTGGGGCTTAGGGTAAAATGGTCGTTCAGGTACAGGGCGGCCATATGTGCTGCGCCATAAGTATCGCCCCAAATGCCCAGGCTATAATAACTGGTAAAGCCCTGGTGCGTTACCTGCCGCAACGCATTGCCCTGTACATCAGTAAGGGTAAGGTTCAAGGGCCTGGCGTGGTTATCAGTAACATCACTCAAAACATTGGCAAAGCGCCTTTGAGTATTGGCAGTGTAGTAGGTATGGTACAAACCAAGGGTCAGGTCATGCCCACCGGGCAGCTGCTGGCTCAGTTCCAGGTTATGAATCAGGTTGGTTACCTGCAGGTTGGCCACCCACCAGCCCGATTCTATCACTAAGCCATTGCCATTTATTGATGGGTCAAACGCCACACCATTATCAGCATAGGCATAGTGGTAATTGGCAGCACCTGGCACGTGGCTAATTTGTTGCCGTGCAAAATCAATGGCGCTTAGCGGGGGGGTGAGTGAAATAATGGCGTTGCTGTTTTTAGTAGCCCTGGTGTAACGGTTTCTGAATGTAAGGTGTGTGGTAGGGCCCACTGCCCATGAGGCCTCCAGGCCAGCATAACCCAGTTTCATATCCATCCCGTCAGCCAGGTCAAACAGCTGCCCGCCATTCTGATCAGGAAAACGCATGTACCGCAGGTTTTTTGACGTCATGGTGCCATAATTAGGGTCAAAGCCCACAACACCTGTAATAGGGTTGGTATTGCGTAATGGTATGGGCAGGTAAAAAATGGTGTTGTCGTCAAGCCATTTGGTGTATAGCCTCACGTACCCTTTTTTAAAGTGCCGGGTTAAGTTAGCTCTGATTTGCCCCCCCTGGTTGGCCCTGAAGCCTGGGTCGCGCACCCCGTCATCGGCCCTGTAAAAGCCTGCTACATAAAAACGGGTTTTGTCATTGCCCAGGGGGCCGCCCAGACCGGCTTCAGTTCTTAACTGGCCAAAACTGGTGGTTTGCAGCCGGCCGTGCCCATGCAATGACTCGCCTCCGGTTTCTGTCATAAAATGGATAGCCCCCCCTGGCGTATTGCTGAACTTTACCGGGGCAATACCTCCCCTGAGGCCTTCTACTTTTTTATACCCAAGGTCATGCCTGATCAGGTTATCGGCAGAGATCCAGTCAATATTAGGTGGTTCATACACGGGCAGCCCATCTTCAATAATATTTACATAGGTAAATGCGCCATCGGCAGGCATACCCCTTGAAAACAAATTGTTTGATACCTCACCACCAGAACTCTCAATATAAAACCCTGGTATGGTAGCCAGCAAGTCTGCTGCATTCAAGGGCATCGCTTCTACCAACTGCTTTTTGTTCAGGGTGGTAATGGCTACAGGCGATTGCAGTTTGGTTTGGGGGGTGGCAATACCGGTAATTACTACCTGGTCAAGCTTAAGTAAGTCGGGCTGTAAGCTTACGCTATACTCAACAGTAGTTGCTTTGGTGGCTGCAATTTGTATCTGTACATCTTTATAACCCAAGGCCGAAATGGTAATGTACTGCTTGCCCAGGGGTAACCCATGTAAGTGAAAGCTGCCATCAGCTAAAGAGGTTGTACCTGTTTTGCTATTATTCAGGGTAATATGCGCCCCCGGAAACGGCTGCTTATTTTCATCAAACACCCACCCTTTCAGGCCCACCCGGGAGGCTGCTTCCCTTCTTTTTTGCAATGTATACAATACATACAGGTTGTCACTAACCTGCCGCAGGCCAAGGTTATAATTTGTTAACTGGCGTTCTAAATCAGGTATGGGGTTGGCAGTGGCTGCCTCGGGCACAGGCAAATTGTGGCTATCAAACTTACCGCTCTCGTAAATTAAGGCAATACCATATGTTGCTTCAAGGTGGTTAACCCAGTCCTTGAACTGCAAAGTACCCGCACTATACTGCCCACTGTTTTGTGCATACAAATTAATTGAAATTGCCTGGCATATAATACTGAGTACCGTGGCGCATAAAGTGGGAGCAAGGCCACGCATAAAGAAAAGTTTTACATACGACTAAAAATAAAAATAGTCTTATTCTACGTGCTTTGCAACAATGAGGCCTTTTTTGGTTTGGGTTATGCGCAAGCTCAGGGCCGTTTCAATGGCCAGGGTGAGGTCACTAAGGCTATTGGTGGGCAAGGTGCCCGTTATTTTACGTTGGGCCAGGTCGTTAGCTGTAAAAGTCATGGCCAGGCCATACTGTTCTTCAATAATCGTACTCAAAGTGGCCAGGGGCATATCTGCTACAATTAGCTTGTTTTGTAACCAGGCTTTTTCAACAGCAGTGTTTGTTGCTTTGTTTAAATATTGTTGATGTGCATGATGGTACAATAAGCTGCGCCCTGGGGCTATTGAAAGGGTGCTGGTATTTGCTACCTGCCCGTTTGCTGCCAGGTAGGCAACGGGTTGGGCAAAGTTTACCACTATTTCACCTTCAACATGGGTAAGTACCTGCCTGCTGGGCCTGTTCAACACATTAAAAGCGGTACCCTTAACTACAATATTGTAAGCCTGTGTGCTAACCGTTTTGTAGTGGCCCGGCTTGCTTTTGGCCAAATCAAAATAAGCCTCACCCGTAAGGCTATATACAGGGTCGTCACCCGCTGTTACCGTTAATACTGAGTTGGCATTGAGGGTTATCACACTGCCATCGGCCAGGGTTACTGTTTGTTGCTGCCCATACCCTGTTTCATAGCGTGCTGTTGTTTCTGGTGCCTGGTATACAAAACGCCACAGCCCTACAGCCATTAAAAGCGTTATTGCAGCGGCGGCGGCAATGCGCCGCCGCGATATGTACATGGGTATGATTCTTCTGTTGTTATGAATGTCACGCTGTAGCCTGCTCCAAACCTCACTTTTTTGTTCGGTAGGTGGGGCAGCATGGGCAAAACGCATGGAAGCAATAAAATGAGCCGCTTCTTCAACTGCCGGTTTCATTTCGGGCTGGCTGGCCAGCCGTTGCCCCCATTCGTCACCAGCAGGGCACCCCTTGACTACCCAGGCTTCAAAGCCCGTGTCAGTCACTAACTCATTGACAATATGTTTATGGTTTTCTTCCATTAATGATTAACCCTATACTTTCAGGCAACTATGAACAAGAGGCCAACAGCCTAATGTTGTACTACACAACAGCCATTTTTTATTTAATCATAAAAGTCAGACAGTACCTCGCGCAGTTTTGTAATGGCTTTATGCATATGATTACGCACCGACTGGTATTTAATACCTAACGTTTCTGCAATGTCTTTATAATCAAGCCCTACATTATACTTTAAATAAATAATTTCTCTTTGTTTGGTGGTGAGGTCATTGACCGCTGCCAGCAGGCGCTGGCGCTGCCTGGATTCTGCCTGGCCATAAATCAGTAATTCCTCAGCACTTAACTGAAACAGGGCATCTTTATCAGTAGCCCGTTGTATGCGCAATAGCTTTCTTTCATATTGTACCTGACTGCGAATCACCTTTCTTCTAATAGATTTAATGAGGTAATGCTTTATCGATACCACATCGCCCAGCTTTGCTTTTTTGTCCCACAGCTCTAAAAACAGCTCTTGTATGCAGTCTTTGCTCAGGTCTTCATTGCCACAAAGCTTGTAGCTGTAATAGTACAACTCATTAAAATGGGCATTAAACAGCTCTTCAAAAGCTGCCTTATCGCCTTGTTTAAATGCTTGCCACAAGCGTGAGGGTGGTTGCTGAGCTATACCGTCCAATTGTAATCCTTTACCTTAAGCGCTTCAACATACAATTATATTATGTCGGTTTCCAGCATTTCAACTATTTTTTTGGTGCTACCCCAATTCAAATGCCTTTTTGGGGTAATCAAACCACAGCATGGTGCCCGTACCGGGTTGTATTTGTTGCCATGAGGCTACAGGTACCTGCACAGCCACAATGCCACAGGTAGGTACGTTAATAATTTGCGCATTGGCCAGGTCATTGGCAAAATCAGTAAAGCCAGGGTTGTGGCCAAACACTGCCAGGTGTTGTACGGTATTAGGTTGCGCCTGTATCACATCATACAATTGGCCCACCGTGGCATGGTAAAGCGCTTCATTGTATTGTATTTGGTTTGGCTGGTAACCTACAACTTCAGCAATGGCAATGGCCGTTGCCAAAGCTCGCTTGGCTGGTGAAGCAAGCAGCAGTTCGGGTAAAATGCCGCGTACCTGCAGGCGGCGCCCCATTTCGGGGGCATTGCGCTTGCCCCTGCCATTTAGTGGGCGCTCAAAATCAGTAAGGCCAGGGTCCTTCCATGATGATTTGGCATGCCGTATAATATACAGTGTTTTCATGGGCAGGGATCTGTCAGGGCAGGTAAAAGTCAAAAACAACATCTTGCATGCATTTAAAATGCCCCTTGGGGCACTTGTCGTGCCCAATTTTAGAGCAGGGCCTGCAGTTCAATTTATTGTTTTCAAATATGGTAAACTGCGTTTTATACGGGTACATACCAAAGGCTGGTATGGTGTTGCCCCAAATTGAAAATATCCGCTTGCGCAGCGCAGCGGCCACATGCATCATGCCCGTGTCATGGGTAAACACTGCGGTGGCCTGCTTAATTACTGAGGCAGACTGGTTCAGGTTTAGCTTACCGCAGGCATTGAATATAATGGCCTTTTTGTTTAGCTCAAACAATTTAGGCTCTAACGGGGCAGAAGTATCGTTGCGCTCAAAAAATGCTTCCAGCTCGGCCCCGGTAGCTTCATCTTCTTTTCCGCCCAGTAAAATAATTGGCTTGTTTATGCGGTCGCACAGCTCTATCATGCGCTTTACCGGCAGTTTTTTGGTATTGTGGTTGCCACCAATGGCATACACCACATACTCTTTGCGGTGCGTTTTGGGCAGCCAGCTGGTTTCTACCTCGTCTTTATGCGGTATAAAATAGTCAAGGCCCTGGTTGTCTTTCTTTACCCCAAGGGGCTCTACTGTGGCCATGTACCGGTCAACAATATGCACATTGGGCATCATGTTGAGCTTAAAGTTTACCATTACCCACTTGGCCCGGTTAATCTTATCAAAAGTGTAGGCCTTTACCCCCAGCCTGAGTTTTAGCAGGCGTGTGCGCAGGTTGTTGTGCAGGTCAATTACCACATCATACTGCTCTTGCTTCAGGCGCTTAATCAGTGGGCCCAGGCCTTCATCGCCCAGGGTGTGCACCTGGTCAATATAAGGGTTGTTTTCAAGCAATACGGCAAATGCCTGTTTGGTGCAGTAATGCACTTCAACATCATCTAACTGCACTTTTAAGGCGCGCGGCACCGGGGTGGTTAAAACAATATCGCCTATAGAAGAAAAACGAACAATTAAAACTTTCATGCTGGGTATTTATCCACTGGGTCAGGCCTGTACTGATGCCCCGGCCTTTCTTTTGTTAAAATGGGCGGCTACTTCATCAACGCCCAATGCATTAAAGGTCATGGCTTTGGTCAGGCCTCCTTTGCGGCCGGTAAGTAGGCCAAAGCGCATATCCTGGTAGCCATCCATTTCATGGGCATCGGGGTTAATACTAAGCATAACACCTTGTTCAAGGGCATAGTTTACCCAGCGCCAATCTAAATCCAGCCGCCAGGGGTTGGCATTAATTTCAATAATTACCCCATGTTGGGCGCAGGCATCTATAATGGCCTTGTGGTCAATGGGGTAGCCCTCACGGCGCAATAACAGCCGGCCTGTGGGGTGGCCCAGCATGGTAGTGTAGGGGTTTTCAATAGCCTTTAACAGGCGGTTGGTAGCTTTCTCGGCATCCATACCCAAATTGCTGTGTATGCTGCTCACAATAAAGTCAAAGCTGGCCAGCACCTCTGTGGGGTAATCAAGGTCACCGTTGTTCAGAATATCAGATTCTATGCCCTTAAAAACTTTAAACGGGGCCATGGCCTCGTTCAGCTGGTCTATTTCCTGGTGTTGTTTGGCAATGCGGTCAACATCAAGGCCATTGGCATAAAAGGCGCTTACGCTGTGGTCGCTCATGCCCAAATACTCATAGCCCAATGCCTGGCAGTGGCGGGCCATCTCTTCAAGGGTATGCTTGCCATCGCTATAGGTGCTGTGGTTGTGCAGTATGCCCTTCAGGTCGTCCATCTGCACCAGGGTGGGCAGCTGGTTGTTTTGGGCCTGGGCTATTTCAAAGGTGCCTTCGCGCAGCTCGGGCGGCACCAGGCTCATGCCCAGGGCCTGGTAGGCCTCAGCTTCAGTGGCGTAGGGCTGCTGTTGCAGGGCACTGGCCAGCACCTTGCCTT
>CAZXTW010000215.1:0-8876 GCA_964643525.1 uncultured Roseivirgaceae bacterium | reverse complement strand
TACGTATGCCCCGCTCGCACAGCATCAGCTTTTCGTTGCCTCCGCTAAAAATGTACTCGGCAGAGTGCAGCAGCTCGTCAATGGTACCAGAAATACCACGTTTTAGCAGCACGGCTTTATCTACCCGGCCCAGCTCATCCAGCAGGTTAAAGTTTTGGGTGTTGCGTGCCCCTACCTGGTAAATATCAACATAATCGTACATTTCTTCAATTTGTGATACCTGCATTACCTCGGTAATGATTTTAATGCCGGCAGCTTTGGCGGCTTCGTACCACACCTTAAGCCCCTCAATGCCCATGCCTCTGAATGAGTAGGGCGAGCTGCGGGGCTTGTATACGCCACCGCGCATAATTTTTATGCCGTTGTCTTTCAGGTGTTGAATGGTGTGGTGTATCTGCTCTTCGCCTTCAATTGAGCAGGGGCCGGCCATCAGGGCAAAGCTGCCTTCGCCAATGGTTACGCCGTCGCCCAGGTCAATTACGGTGGGGTTCACCTTCCACTTGCGCGATACCAGCTTGAATGAGTCTGATACACGGTGGATGTCTGCAATGCCGGGCAGGTTACCCAGGCGGCGGATGTCAAAATCGGCCTTACCCACACCAACAATGTAATCGCCCAGCTGGGTCTTCACCTCTTTGGTTGTGTATTTAAAACCCTGGATTTTACTAATAATATCTTCCCGCTCGTTTTGGGTAATTTCTGTTTCGAGTTGAACAATCACGATATATGCTATTTAGAGGTTACTACTTTATTTAATGGTGACTACTGCCGCAGGTTAACCGTTTTTTACTGCGTGTATGTAGTCGGTAATATCTTTTTCTAAACTGCCATTGCTGTTGGCCAGTACATTAATAAAGGCGCTGCCAATAATGGCACCGGCAGCATGGCTGCAAGCTTTGGTAAAAGTTTCATGGTTTGATATACCAAAGCCAATTAACCTGGGGTTGCGCAGCTGCATGGCTTCAATGCGCTTAAAGTAGGCGGACTGGTTTTCAGTAATGCCACTTTTGGCCCCTGTGGTAGAGGCACTGCTTACCATGTAAATAAACCCGTTGGTGTTTTGGTCAATTTCTCTGATGCGCTCCTCGGCCGTTTGCGGCGTAATGAGGTATATATTATACAGGCCGTGCTTTTCAAAGGTGTCTTTGTAAATCTGCAGGTACTCATACATGGGCAGGTCGGGCAGTATCAGTCCGTCAACCCCAATATCCTGGCAGGCCTGGCAAAAACGCTCTACGCCGTACTGCACAATGGGGTTAATATACCCCATAAGTATTACAGGCAGATGCACGGTTTTGCGCATGTCTTTCAGCTGGCTCAGCAGCAGTTCAAGCGTCATGCCATTGTCAAGGGCCTGCTGGCTGCTGTCTTGTATGGTGGGGCCATCTGCAATTGGGTCAGAAAAGGGCACACCCACCTCAATCAGGTCAGCGCCTGCATCCTGCAGGCTTTGCATTACCCGCATCGTATCATTCAGGGCCGGAAAGCCCGCAGTAAAGTAAACTGAAAGCAGGTCTTGCTGCTTTTCCTCAAAGGCCTGGTCAATCCTGTTCATTGGCTTAATATTTTCCCCATTTAATATAGGTGTCAAGGTCTTTATCGCCCCGGCCCGAGAGGTTCACCACCACCACATCTTCTTTCTTGAGGGGTAGCTTGTCAAGGGCAGCAAAGGCGTGGGCTGTTTCAATGGCAGGTATAATGCCTTCCAGGCGGCTCAGCTCAATGCCAGCTTCCATGGCTTCGTCGTCGGGTACGGCCAAAAACTGGGCGCGGCCAGAGTCGTGCAGGTAAGCATGCACCGGGCCAATACCGGGGTAGTCAAGGCCGGCAGAAATTGAATAGGGCTCTACCACCTGGCCGTCGGGTGTTTGCATCAGCAGGGTTTTGCTGCCGTGTAAAATGCCTGGTTTGCCCAAAAAGGTAGTAGCGGCACTCTCGCCAGAGTCAACCCCGTGGCCCGCTGCTTCTACGGCAATTAGCTTCACATCTTTGGCGTCACCAAAATGGTAAAATGCCCCTGCGGCGTTGCTGCCGCCGCCTACGCAGGCAATCACATAGTCGGGGTTTTCACGGCCTATGGCCAATGACAGCTGGTGCTTAATTTCTTCACTGATTACTGACTGGAAACGGGCCACCATATCAGGGTAGGGGTGGGGGCCAACCACTGAGCCAATAATGTAGTGGGTATCTTCAGGGTTGTTAATCCAGTGGCGCATGGCCTCATTCGTGGCATCTTTCAGGGTTTTGCTGCCGCTGGTAGCGGGGCGTACCTCTGCGCCCAAAATGCGCATACGCTCTACATTGGGGCGCTGACGCTCCATATCAAGGGCACCCATGTACACAATGCAGTCAATACCCATTAAGGCGCAAACAGTGGCTGTGGCCACGCCGTGCTGGCCTGCGCCTGTTTCGGCAATAATCTTAGGCTTGTTCAGGCGTTTGGCCAGTAAAATCTGGCCAATGGTATTATTTACTTTATGGGCACCGGTATGGCACAGGTCTTCGCGTTTCAGGTATATTTCAGCCCCGTACTTGTCTGATAGCCTTTTGGCATAATACAACGGGGTGGGCCTGCCTACATAATCTTTCAGCAGTTGCTGAAACTCAGCCAGAAAGGCTGGCTCATTCATTATAGTCAGGTAGTTGTCGCGTAATTCTTCAATATTGGGGTGCAGCATTTCAGGTATATAGGCACCGCCATACTGGCCACCATAATATCCTTGTTCGTCAACTTCAAAGATCATACTATTGCTTATTTGGTGTTTGTCTGCCAGGCCTTAATGCCATCAATAAAAGCCTGCACAGTGTCAATATTTTTATTACCGGGTTCAATTTCAAAGCGGCTGTTCACATCTACCGCCACCAGTTGTGGGTGCTTCAGCTGGCCAATGGCTTCTACATGCTCAGGGCCAATGCCGCCACTTAAAAAAAAGGGTTTACTGCTCTGGTAGCGGTCAAGCACTGACCAGTCAAAAGTAAAGCCATTGCCGCCATAGTCTTTCCCCTTGGTGTCAAACAGAAAGTAATCTACATAAGGTTCATAAGGGGCAGTGGTGCTAAAGTCAAAGGTGCTGTTTACTGAAAAAACCTTCATCAGGGCATAGCCTTTGGCTTTTAACTGTTGGCACTGGTTTACGGGCTCATGGCCGTGCAGCTGCAATAAATCTAACCGGTAGTTGGCAGCCTGGGCTTCAATAAAGGCATTGGTGTGGTTTACAAACACCCCTACCCGTTGCACGTGGGCAGGCAGTGCCTGTACCAGTTCAGGGCCGGCGTTGCCCATGTACCGGGGCGAGCGCTCAAAGAAGATCAACCCCAGGTAATCGGCCCCAGCCTGTGCCACCGCCAAAGCGTTGGCGGGGTGGGCCATGCCACATACCTTTATTTTTAATTGTTGCATCATTTAATTTGCAAAAAGCTTCAGCCTGCCGCTGCAGCCCGTTTAGTTTTCTACCTGTTCGCCATTATCAACCACCTGCTGCTTTTGCTCAAGCTCTTTCAGGTCTTCAATAAACTCAAGGCAGGCACGCTCGGGCCGTGAATATTTCATGAAGCTTTCGCCCATTAAAAAGCCGTTAAAGCCATGGTTGCGCAGCTCAATAATATCATGGGGGGTGGCTATGCCGCTTTCACTAATTTTTACAAACCGGTTGTCAATCACAGGGGCCAGCGCCTTAGAAGTATCAAGCGTTACCTCAAAAGTTTTCAGGTCGCGGTTGTTTACCCCTACCAGGTCAACATTATCGCTAATATGCTCTTCATACTCTTCTTTGTCGTGCACCTCAAGCAGCACCTCCAGGTTTAGCGTTTTGGCAAAGCGGGCCAGCTCTTTGGTTTTAAAAGGCTTCAGGGCAGCGGCAATCAGCAGAATACAGTCGGCGCCAATTGATTTGGCCTCAATAAGCTGGTACTCATCAACAATAAAGTCTTTGCGTAAAATAGGGCAGTAGTTAAACTTACGTGCGGTTTGCAGGTCTTCGTTTTTGCCATCAAAAAACTTGGTATCCGTCAAAATTGAAAGGCCCGATACGCCAGCCTGCATATAACCTATAGAGGTACGCTCAACATTAACATACTTATTAATGGTACCTTTAGAGGGAGACTTGCGCTTAATTTCGGCAATGATGCCGGCTTTGTCTTCACGCAAAACATATTTTTTCATAGAGACGGGCGCAGATTCAAAATAAATGCTTCCCTCAAGCAGCTTTACCGGGAAAAGGCTCCTCTTTTCTGCTACTTCTTTCTCTTTGTTGGCTAAAATTTCGTCTAGAATGTTCATCTGCATTATGGTTAGCACGTAATTACGTGGTAGAGTATACTTTTTTATCGGTTTGTGTCAGTTTTTTAAAGGTTTGCAGGGCCCTGCCAGACTCTAACGACTCGCGGGCCATGGCAATGGCATCGGTCACGTTATTGGCCTTCTGGCTGCAATACAGGGCCATGCCGGCATTGGCTATCACTACTTCGTTTTGTGCCTGGGTGCCTCGGCCTTCCAGAATGCCCAGAAATATTTTGGCCGATTCTTCAACGGTAGTACCCCCGTAAATGGCTTCTGCGGGGCAGGTATGCAGGCCTACATCTTCAGGGCGCAGCACCTGTTCACCCTCGTTGGTAAACATTTTAAAGGGGCCGGTTAGTGATATCTCGTCGTAGCCGTCAAGGGCGTGCAGTATTACAAAGCGCTTGTCAGACTTTTGGTACAGGTAAGTATACAGGCGGGCCAACTCAAGGCTAAACACGCCCACCAGCTGCTTTTCCGGAAAGGCCGGGTTTACCATGGGCCCCAGCATATTAAAAAAGGTTTTCAGGCCCAGTTCTTTGCGTATGGGGGCTACATTTTTCATGGCCGGGTGGAACATGGGCGCATGCAAAAAACAGATGCCGGCCTCTTCAATGCTGCGAATAATGGCGGCTTTGTCGTTGGTAAACTCATAGCCAAAGTGGGCCAGCAGGTTTGACGAGCCACATACTGACGATACGCTGTTGTTGCCATGCTTGGCCACGGCCTGCCCGGCACCCGCTACCAGAAATGACGATAGCGTAGAGATGTTAAACGTATCTTTGCCATCGCCCCCGGTGCCGCAAAGGTCAATCGGGTCATAGGCAGAGAGGTCAAGGGCCAGGCACAGCTCAAGCATGGCATCACGAAAGCCCTCCAGCTCGCTTACCGTAATGCTGCGCATTAAAAATACGGTTAAGAATGAGGCTACCTGGCTGGGGTTGTAGGCCCCCTGGGCCAGCTTTACCAGTATTTCTTTGGCCTCTTCTTTATCCAGCGTTTTATGTTCAAATAATTTGTTCAGTACTTGCTTCATGGTTGTGTGGCAATTTCTGGGTTGTGTAGGTGTACATAAATTTAAGACGTGTGTTGCAGCCAGTTGCGCACCATTTGTATGCCGTGCTCTGTCAGCACTGACTCGGGGTGGAACTGCACGCCGCGCACATCGTACTCGGCATGGCAAACGCCCATCACGTTCTGCTGGTCATCAACAGCAGTAATTTTCAGGCTGCCGTTAATTGAATCGGCCTTGACCGACCACGAGTGGTACCGACATACCGAAAAACTATCAGGTACTCCCTCAAACAGGTAGTCACGGTTATTGGTCAGGGTGGCGGTGTTGGCAATGCCATGCAGTACCACCGGCATATTAAACAGTTGGGCGTTAAAGGCTTCAGAAATGCCCTGGTGGCCCAGGCACACCCCAAAAATGCTTTTGGTGGGGGCATAGCGCTTAATAAGGTCCATCATAATGCCGGCCTCTTCAGGTATGCCTGGCCCTGGCGAAAGCAGTATTTTATCGTAAGCGTTTACCGCGTCAAGGCTAATCTTATCATTGCGGTATACATCCAGCTGCTCACCATAGCCCAGTGCCCTGATAATGTGCACCAGGTTGTAGGTAAACGAATCGTAATTGTCCAGTACCAGTATTTTCATGCGTTTTTCAGCTTCCTAACTACTATGTAATCAGTTTATTGATTATAATGTTTCTGCCAGCTCCAAAGCTTTGCGCAGGGCGGCCAGTTTATTGTGTACTTCCTGCAGCTCATTTTCGCGCACTGACTTGGCCACCACGCCGGCACCGGCCTGGTAATACAGCATATTGTCTTTGGCCAGGTACGAGCGTATCATAATGGCATGGTTAAAATCACCGTCAAAGCCCAGGTAGCCAATGGCTCCGCCATAATAACCACGGCGCAGGTTTTCATATTTGTTAATCAGGGTCATGGCCATGTGCTTGGGCGCGCCAGAAAGGGTGCCTGCCGGAAAGGTATCTGCCACCATTCTAATATTAGAGGTGCCCTGGGCCAGCTGGCCGGTTACCTTGCTCACCAGGTGTATTACGTGCGAGTAATACTGTATTTCTTTAAACGTTTCAACCTTCACCTCATCGCCATTGCGGCTCAGGTCGTTGCGGGCCAGGTCTACCAGCATTACATGCTCTGAATTCTCCTTGGGGTCGTCATACAGCTTGGCGGCCAGCTCGGCATCTTCTTTGTCATGGCCGGTACGCTTAAAGGTGCCCGCTATCGGGAAAATGCTTGCCTCATTGCCTTTAATCACTATTTGCGCCTCTGGCGAAGAGCCAAATATTTTGTAGCTGCCATAATCAAAGTAAAACAGGTAGGGCGAGGGGTTAATCGAGCGCAAAGCGCGGTACACATTAAACTCATCGCCACTAAAGCCCTTGCGGAAGCGGCGCGACAGCACAATCTGAAACACATCACCCCGGTTACAGTGGTGTATGCCCTTATCAATTACCTGTAGAAAATCTTCATCAGTAAAGTTCGAGGTTTCCTCACCTTTGGTCTGGAACTCGTAAGCGGGTATGTTGCGGGTATTGATGAGCGATATGGCATAGTCAAGCCCTTTCTCATCAGTAATGGGCTGGTGGCTATGCTCAAACACATACAGCTGGTTCTTAAAATGGTCTACCGCAATCAGGTTGCGAAACACATGGTATTGTATAAGCGGTATGCTGTACTCTTCATTGCTGTTTTCAGCAAAGTCAATATCTTCATAATACTGCACCGCGTCGTAAGTCATATAGCCAAACAGGCCGTTGGTTAAAAACTTAAAGCCGCTGGGTTCAGAATCAAAGGCCTGGGCAAACTCAGTCAACAGGGGCACTACTTCGGCCTTGTTCTGTACTGTTATTTCTTCTGTGCTGCCATCGGGCCACTTCATTTCTACCTTGCCTTTATCCAGGGTAAAAGAGGCAATGGGGTCACAGCCTATATATGAAAAGCTATCGTCATTGCCGTGGTAGTCTGAGCTTTCCAACATAATGCAGTTGGCGTATTTGTCTCTCAGCTTCAGGTAAATGCTCACGGGCGTTACCGTATCGGCAAGTAGCGTTTTGTATCGGGTGTATAGCTTAAAGTTTTTCAACTCAATGAATATATTTAGGTTGATTTGACAATTTCAAAGGTACGGGGTAATCAGTTACCGGCGAAAGCACATTTCCGGTACTGGCTAAGCCAATGTAATATAAATGCAGATATTATGATTTACGGCCATGAAGGCCAACAATAGCACAGGGTGGCTATTGTACCAGAGGGGATTGATGCCAAGAAAGTGGGTGAAACTAACTGTTTCATTTTTTTAGCATTATTTTAAAGACTTGCGCTGCTGTTCGGCAACGCGGGTTCAAGTTACCAAAATATTGATAATCAACTGCCTTATTTGATCTGAATTTCATTACAGGGGCATAGTTTGTTAGGGCCAGCCCACCAAATGCCCTTGTTTGGTGGCGCATTGGCCCCTTGCCAATGGGTAGTTACGCAGCCCCGGCAATTGTAAGTATGGGGGGTAAGCGGGCACCACGTGATGAAAACAAAATATAATTTTGTGCGCCGCTTTTGTAACCTGGGTCAGTGCATTTACGTATGTAAGCTTTTTTTCTGAAACCCGGTAACACCGCCACATTGCTGCCTGCTAGCCCAAAACCTAATGCCTAAACACACATTTTGCTACCAGCATTTACTGAAGCAACTACGCAAAACTACGTATTAAGCAGGGGCTATTGCCCCTTAGTTAGCCTCAAAAAGTCAACATAAGCACGGTTTTCGGCCCCATTCATATTTTCGTTGTGCTTTTCAAAGCTCAGCACTATGCGGTTGCGCCCTTGTTTTAAGGTAATGGGCAGGGCATTGGTGTAGCCCCAGTTGCTCCACTCGTCTTTGCCACGCTGGGCCATTACTACGGCACCCACTTCCTGGCCGTTTACGGTAAGCGTGCGTATAGCACATTTATTATCTGTATTAATAGGGCCGTTGCCATTGGCATACCTGAAATCGGCCAGGTACTGGCCACCCTCATCTACCTTTACCTTAAACATAACCTCTCTGTTCAGGCCCCGGTGCACTTCAATAAAGCCGCGCCCGTCATAACCGGTGGCGGGCTTGCTTGACATCCGGGCGGCGTTTTCGGCCTGGGCAATGCGTTCGTTGGCGGCGCGTTGCACATCTACCGGCCAGCTCATAAATGACTGGTAGCCTTCGGCATCCAGTGCAGCCACCTGCACCTGGCTAAACGTGCCGTCGGTTTCGGGCTTCCACTCATTGACTGTAGTGGTGCCTGCCTCCTGGCCGTTCTGGTAAATCACGTAGCGTTTGGCATTGGGTATTTCAGGCCAGGTAATTACCTGCTGTGCCTCAGTGGCCCAGGCTGGCTGCGGGGTGGGCAGCGAGTAGTAATTCTCCACCACCTTTTGGCGGCTGCCCTTCAGGGGTTTGTTGTTCAGCTTTATCAGCAGGCGGTGCTCGCCCGTGGTGGTGGCAGGTATTTCGGCCGCCTCTATGCCTTGCCCGTCCAGCCGCACCTCGGCAATGCTGTTGCCATAGCCTTCAACCTGTATGTCAAGCACGGCGTTGCG
>CAZXTW010000214.1:0-8887 GCA_964643525.1 uncultured Roseivirgaceae bacterium | reverse complement strand
TGGCATTACCGAAAGGCATATCAACGTATACTTGCCCCCGGTGCCACACCCCAACGCCTTTAATATTACTAAGTTTCAAAACCAGCCTGCCGAGAATTACGGTAGTGACGGGTTTAATATACCCTCAGATGAAGCACTTGACAACGGCTGGTGCCCCGCTGGGGTAGACCTGCTGATTGTACAGGAGTTTAAGCCCTACAGCCGCTTTCTGGTTGATGCCCAGGGCGAAGTGCCCGCCTATTTTAACGGGTATGCCCAGGCCAATACCCCCTGGTGGGATGACCTGCTCGTGAAGCAGATCGAAACCTACAACCAGGCCAACCCAGGCAATGAAATTAGCTACCATGTACTGACAGACCCCGGGTTAATGGCAGCCCCCAACTTTTTTAAAGCACTGGAGCGCTACAAAGGCGTATGGTTGAATATGGAAGGCATGACAGAGGCCGGGCTGGGCCATTACAAGCAGGTTGAGGCTCGCTTTCATGACTATGCCCGTAACCACCTGCTGGTAACCACGCTGGGCAGCCGCTTTTTTGAGCGATTTGATGACAACACCCAGTCAAACATGTACGGGCTGGTACCCAATGAAAAGGGCCAGCTGGCCTGGAACGGCCAGCAGGGTGGCGAGTTAACCGGTGCCGGTACACCTGGCATTGAGGTATTGCCTTTTATTGACGGGCAGCCCAACACCAACCCCATAGCCCAGGCGGCGGCAGGCCTTGAATTAAACCCCTGGCGCGAAATACTGGCCCTTGAGCGTGCCCGTATGGAGGCACAGCAGGGCTTTACGGGCACTGACCAGGCCGTGCAAGATACGGTAGTGGCCCGGCTGGAACGTTTGTTTGAAGAAATGACCCTTGACCTGGGGCAATATGAAAATGCTGACTTTGCATTGGCGCATCAGTTTTTCCGCTCGGCCTACCTGGGTGTATTGGGCGGTACCCGCACCAACGACCCCAACAATACAGCCCTGGCCATACCCAAAAGCGAAGCCGATGCAGGCCCGTTAATGGGGCCAGTACCCCAGCACCTGATGGCGGCCTATGCGCCGGCCAATATTTATGCGGCATCTACAGGCATTCATGAGGGGCAAAGCTTGGTAGCCACTACTGGGCTGCTTTGGGGCCAAATGAACAGCCTCATTTATGGTGATAACCAGCAGCTGAACCATGCAAAGGTGTTTAACAGCTTTGTAAATTATGTGGGCAACCATTTATCAGGCAGCATCATCAGCTCACCCCGCAAAGATGTGCACGACATCCAGCAGCCGCTCTGCCTCAGCACCAACGCAGCTGACGCTTCGGGCACCCAGTGGTTTATTAAGCTGGCACGTGAGACAGATGCTGCTTATATGCAGATAGACAACCCCCAGCAGGCCCTGTATTTAGATGCCCTATCAACAGCGCATGGCAAAGAATACTACGGGCTTTTAGATATTAAAGCAGTAAACGGCAGTAAAGAGGATGTCGTGAATGTAGATGTACACAAGGCAGGGGTATGGACGGTAGATGAAGACGGGCACCGGCACAAGGTGCGCTACAGCAAAACAGACGGCAGTGTGTTAGAAGCCAAAGGGTTTAGCGGTGCCAGTGATGATTTGTACATTGTGTTTCATGGCTGGAGCCTGTTTGATGTGTTTAACCATGCTGACCCGCTGGTGAAGGGGCAGGCAGAGCGGTTTGAGGCCATTATTGACAACCAGAATGCTGAGGTGCTGTATGTTGACCTGACCCAGTACCTTGATGCAGGCCTGACTATTGCTGAAGATGCCATGCTGCATGGCCAGTTGGCCCACCCATGGCGGCACGACCTTGACTTTCAGTTTAACAACAACCCCATGTACCTGCCTTATTATGCTGAGTTCAGTGATGAACTGGCTTATCAGGGCGGCGGTAGCCTGGCAGAGATCATTGCTCAAAGAGAACTGGCCCCTTTAATAGAAAAGTTTGTAGGCCGCAGGGTGTTTTTTATGGGCCTGGGTGATGGTGGCCTGATGGCCGCACGTACCGCACAGGTATTGACAGAACTGCCCGGCCTTGAATTCTTTAACAGCCAGTGTGTGTGGAAGCACGTAGAACTGATTGACCTGTTTTATGACTTTAGCCTCACTGCTGAGCTGGCTACTATACTGGCCAGCCTGCAACAGCAGCAGTTTACTTACATCAATTACGAAATATCTCAAATTGAAGAAACCGTTACCGCCCTTTCTGCTGCTTACGCCACTTATCAGGTAGTAGCTGCCGCGGTAGAATTGATTACTATTATTCGTGAAATTGGTGAAGAAGTATATGAAGAAAGCTACGACCCCCGCAGTGGGCCTATTGATGTGCTTGGGGCTGGCGAAGATATTATAGACAATATTGGTACCATTGCCGGCGGTCTTGAAGATGTGATATATGCACCGGCATTGACCAATACCATGCCTGTAGTACAATTGGGGCAGGCTTTCCCTGCATTGCCAGAGCCTGTGTTGCGCATACCTGTACAGCAGCTTATGGGCATAGAGCTTTTAGACGATGGCATGGCCGCCCTGCTTGAGCAGCGCCTTGACCCCACTTTTGGCATGCAGATGGGCCTGCCGCTTGACCCTGGCCTGGGTGCCCTGCCCCAGGGCGGTAAAGAAGGCCTTGCCTCTGGCATAGCCCAAACCAACAGCGGCGGCTACCAGATAGCCCCCTACTCGGTACCTATACTGAACTACGGCAGCAATATGTGCCGCAGCACCATAGCTGATTTTATGCAACGGCCCATTGACACCAATAACGATGGTGTGGCTGATGCCTTTGACCAGGCCTTCAGGGCACAGATTGTGGTTGGTGATGCCACCGCAGACCCCGACGATGATGTTTATACCATTGTGAAAGACCTGGCTGTGGCCGAGGCTGGCCAGGAGCAGCAGGAGTACCTTGACGATGCGGCCGAAGAAGCCCGCTTTAGCACTGGCTGGGGTGGCCCCTGCCTTACCGGCATTACTACAGAAGTGGCTGATTTGTTTATTACACCCACAACTGCATTTGTGCACAACAATAACAGCGGCCTGAACATCATCATTAACCCGGCCTATGAAGCCTTTGGGGCTACCCAGATCTATGTGGGCAAGGCCAAAGCCAACCCTGAAGATATTAACTGGCAATTGGCAGGAAGCACTACCAACTACTATTTTGAAAATTATTATGGTGATGCCTGGGATGATGCCGGTACGCCGGGCTACTTGAATGATGCCGAGGTAGATTATAACTACGGCGAGTGGCTCATCAGGGCCAGCAACCACTGTAATACTGATGAGGTAGAGCAGACCGTACCGGTAAATGTAATTGACTGGGGGCTGTATGCCCTTGATGCTGATGCCCGCCAGCATAAAATAGTAGCCGGCCAAAATGTGCCAGGCAGTGTACTAAACCCACAGACAGAAAGCCTCATTATTGTTCCCGACCAACAAGAAGGGTACGTGGCAACCAATAAACGGAATGATTTTGTGGTCAATGCCGCCGGTCAGCCAATTCCGTTAAGTAAGCGCTGGCGCAACAAAAACATGAATGTGCTGTATTACCAGCACACGCAGTTTTTAGATGTACCGGCAGCGCAGGCAAGCAATGTACGTGTGAATACGCCCAATGGGGCCAGCATACCTTTTACTAATGAAGATGGCAGCCAGGGCCAGCATGCCAATATTCCAGCGCAATCGGCCGAGGATTTATTCATTGAGCAACTGCAACAATACATCTTAGCCCACCCCAACCAACCAGGTTATTCCATTATGCTCATGGGCCGCAACGCGATGCTTTTGCCTAAAATACAAGCCATGCTAAGCAGCATAAATATGCTGGTGCCACTGCCGGGTGAAGACGAGGTGGTTGATCTGGATAATGCCCAGCCCATTACGCCTATTCGTATCATACTGGCCCAGCCTAACCCTGACCAATGGCCTGCGGGCACCAAAACCAATGAGGTGGTTACCGCCATTAAAGAGCTGAATACCCAAACCGCCAATGTAGTGGTAACAACATGGCTGGCACAGGCAACTGCAGTAAACAGTTATGACCCCACAACCGCTACAGGCTTATTAAACAACATCATTAAAGAAAGCGTGACCACGTTTGTAAAAACCTATGAGGTGCCTCAACACCCGCAAGACGAAGCCCTGCAGGTAAGCCATATCTATGGCAATGAAATTGATAACGTGAGTAGGGCATTGTACCGTTTACAGGGTGATGACGACCAGGCTGACTTTAATTTTGACCGCTTTGCTGTAAACGATGGCAGCACGCCCTGCTTTACTACCGACTATTTTCGTGACGGGGCCTGCATATGCTTTGAGAGCTTAAAAGGGATGGTGCGTGCAGACAAAAACTACGTGTTTGGCAGCCAGAAAAGTACAGTACAGTTTCAAAACCAGTCAATTGAACAGTACACCCAGCGGTTGTTTCTTGAAATGATTTTCTCTCCTCGCGAAATTTTACAATATGACGAGCAATTGAACGAGGTGGTGGTACCTAACGGTGCTGCCGATGTAGATGTGCTTCGTGAATCAACCCTACAGAATTAACAGGCAAAGCAGCCAGCGTTGTATTGGTCCTGCTATGAACTAATGTTCATGGCAGGGCCATCTGGTTAACACTGTTTAATAATAGTGCCCATAAAGCCTTGTTGCCCCGGTAATTGGTTGCCCTTAATCATAAAACCAAAGCTCATAAAAACAATTTATTGATGAATAAGTATTGTGTCAAGGACCTTTGTAAGGTGCTGAAGGCATTATGCCCTTTTCTATTCAATTTAATGCTTGTATTGACATGGGTAACTGGGCAGGCCAAAGCGCAGCAGGCACTTAAGCGGTGCAGCACAGTAGAAGTGAACAGGCGTTTTGAGCAGCGCCACCCCGGCCTGGCTACTAAGCAACAGCTGCTTTTTGAGCAGGCGCTTAAAAGGGCCGCTCAAATGAAACGGGTACGTGCCCACAACCTGCCACAGCCAATTACCATACCGCTGGCTTTTCATATTGTGTACCATGATCCGTCAGAAATTATTACGCGTGATCAAATTGACCAGCAAATAGCAATCCTGAACGAGGCATTCAGCCGGCAGGATCCTGACTTTAACACCAGTACGCCCCCAGCCTTTCAAAATCTGGCTGCCAACGTAAACCTCAGGTTTTGTATTGGCAAATACCTCACTACCGACAAGCAGTTCAATACCGTAACCCGTGAGGCCATTAAGTACGTGCAAACACCCTTTCCTGGCTTTACCTCTACAGACCCCAGCCAGCTTATGAAGTTCAGTTCGTTTGGAGGCAGTGATGCTTTTTTACCAGCCGAATACCTGAATATATGGATTACCAAGCTCACCAACGGCTCACTGGGCTTTACCATGAAGCCCGGCGTTAACCCTGAATATGACGGTATTGTGGTTGATTACCGGGCCTTTGGCCCAATACCCACCAGTAGGTATGCTACTGACCCTGCCTTTAGGCCTGAATATGCGCCCTACAACCAGGGTAAAACCCTGATTCATGAAATGGGCCACTACTTTTTTTTGAGGCATACCTGGGGCGACGACCATTGCGGCACTGACTTTATTGATGATACGCCACCGGCAGAATCAATTGACGGAGGCACCAAAACACTGGCTGACTTTCCTTTAAAGCAAGGCGTATGCAGCAACCACCCGCATGGCGAAATGTGGCCCAACTATATGAACTATTATGACGACATAAGCCAAACCATGTTTACTGTAGGCCAGCGCAACCTGATGCGCAGCACACTTGGGGTAGGGGGCAGCCGAGAAACCCTGGCAAACAGCCAGGCGGCCACGTTGCAAACAGTACTGGCGGCCAGCTGCTGCCCGCCTGTTGATACGCTTATGGCTACCGGCACAGGCACCAATAACCTGAGCTTTTTATGGCCACATGCTATTGGCAACATCAATGGTTACCAGGTGCGCAGCCGTGCCGTGTGGGATGCTGAGTGGAGCGCCCCCACCACAATTACCACCAACCAGATCAACCTGAAAGGCCTGGAGCAAAACAAAACCTATTTTTTTCAGGTAAGAACTGATTGTGGCGCTGGGCAATACGGGCCGTGGCGGTCAATTAGCAACACCACTACAGGCTTTTGTAACCCCCCGCCAGTACAGGCTGTACAAATACAGGTTGGTGAAACCAGTATACTGGCTACCTGGCCAGAGCACCCCAGTACAGACTACATTCAAATTACCTTAAGAGAAAACGATGCACTGGCGGTGCCGGTGCCCATCATGACAGGCGAGCGCATTAAAACAGGTACCTACCTGTTTAACGGGCTTAAAAGTGGCACCCTTTATACCCTTGACCTTCGTTGGTTTTGTGCAGGTGGCGGGGTAGCTCAATTTGTTGAAGAGGTACTTACCCAGGGCTGTGTGCCACCAGAGCTGCCCTTGACCTACCAGGCCACTCAAAACTCAGTATTGGTGCAACAGCGGGCCGCAGGCCTTTTTCAAACCCAGCTAGAGGGCAACTACAGGGTAGCGGGTACCACGGCCTGGTCGGCCAATATACCAGGCAATACCCTTGAAGTAAACTTTACCGGGCTAAGCCCGGCCACTGACTATGAGTTCAGGCTGCGGGCCTTGTGCAATGATGGTTTTTACAGTGAATACAGCCATGGCCAGGCGGCCACATTAGCCACGGCCGGTGGGGCCGCCTTACCATGGGCCAATCAGGTAAGCGTAACCTTATACCCTAACCCGGCTACTGAAGCACAGGTGGTTACTATACAACAAGCCCAGGGGCAGCCCATAAGCTTTAAGCAGCTGTTGGTGCTCAACAGCAGGGGTGAGGCCATCAGGCAGGTGGCCATTAACAACCAAAGCACGCTAAAAGTAGCGTTAGGCAAGCTGCCAGCAGGTTTGTACCTGGTGGTATTACGTAACAGCACCCAAACCCTTACCAGGCGCCTGTTAATTGCCCCATAATAGCACGGCTACCAGCAAACACCAGGTAATTACAAACCCATTTTCACGTAGTACCACTGTTTTTATCCCTATAGGTAACACGTACATTTGGTATATAAATAATTAGGTTCAGGCCAGTATACAGGGCAGGCAATAAAAAACTATCTGTACCCACTGCCGGGGCATCATAACAAATAACTAAAACCTACCAGATATGAAGCATATACACAATTACCTGGGCCCCTGATTACCTCACAGGTATGGGGTATGCCACCAACCTACCAACTATAAAGCACCAATAAGGCTACCGGCCTAAACCAGGGTAAACTACCATTGGCAGGTACCGCCTTGCCTTGAATAAACCAATAACAATGAATACAATAAAACACAAACATATGAAAACCAAACATTTAACTCTTTTACTGGCAGCAATGCTGGTCATGGCACTAGGCAATACAGTCCAGGCTACTATACTTACTCTAAGCAACACCAGCATACCTGCCCAGTACACTACTTGGGCAGATGCATATGCAGCTGCCCAACCGGGTGATACCATACAAATAATGCCCTCACCCACCAGTTATGGCAACATGCTCATTTCAAAGCCAGTTACCCTCATTGGCACAGGGCACAGGTCAATTAACGAGCAGGGTGGCAATGAAAGGGTAATTGTCGGTAAAATTGACATTGAATCTGGTGGCTCAGGCTCAAACTTTATTGGCTTAGACGTTACCAGCACATTTTATCCGGTGCAATACCATGATGTCTCGAACATTGTTGCACGCAAATGTATTTTCAGAACGTACACCTTATTCGGTTATAATAGCACTGGAACCAACTGGTGGTATGATGGTAACGTATTTGCTCACACATCTCATTTCTTGCACAATTCAGGTAGTAATGCTCGCGCTTTAAATTGTAAGGTCACCAATAATATTTTTACTGACGGGTATTACATTCATAACCTATACAATTCAACTGTTGAAATAAGCAATAATGTCTTTCTTGATTCATGGGGGGGCTCAGAAGCATCTGCAATTAATGGTGCCAGCTTTCTTGTTGTAAGAGATAACATTTTTATCGGTCGTAGTTTTCCTAGTGTAAGCAACTCTACCTTCAGAAACAACATCATCTATGCCGAAGGGGTAACTGCTGTGGGCGGTACCAATACTGATGTAGATAATATATATGCCAACCCTCAATTTGTTAATTACGATGCTGCTACTCATGAAGGCGGCTTCACAGTACCAGAGTTTTACAATTTCGATTTTACGTTAGATGCCGCTTCAAGCCCCGTTTCACCAGGCTTAGGCGCAGCTTCTGATGGGGGGAATATAGGTGTTAAGCCCAGTTTTAGCCTGTTTGGTACACCGGCTGCACCTCAGATTACCTTTTTCCAGATTTTAACACCCACTGTACCTTCACAAGGGGCTGTTCAGGTACAAATCAAAGCTGAAAGCGGCAGCAATTAATCAGTAAACACCACAAACAAAACCAACAATGAAAACACATGCATATAATCGCATAAACCTGTTAAGCGTGGTGGTACTATTGCTGTTCATGCTGCTGGCAGGCCAGGCCTATGCCGGCAAGCTGACCTTAAGCAACAAGGCTAGTGTGCCAGCACAGTACAGCACCTGGACTGACGCGTATGAGGCCGCCCAGCCGGGCGATACCATTTATATAATGCCCTCACCTACGAGCTATGGTAGATTTGATTTGTACAAGGGCCTTACACTAATTGGCCCTGGCCACCGCTCTATTAACGAGCAGGTAGCCACAGAGCGGGTCATAACTGCTGATATTAACCTGTATGCAGGCAGTTCAGGCACCTCAATTATTGGTTTAGAAGTGGCAAGCATTTATACAGCGCGGTATGCAGAGCTAAACAATATAAACGTATTGAACTGCCGTATTAAAAACCACCTTGAGAAAGGATAAGACCACCACCACTTGAGGTCTC
>CAZXTW010000213.1:0-8888 GCA_964643525.1 uncultured Roseivirgaceae bacterium | reverse complement strand
CCCCAGGCACCCAAAACACCGGTATACGCCATTTGCTTTTATGATACCAACGGGGGCGGCTCGGGCTTTGCCTCGGCTGCACCGCAATACCTGCGGCAAATGTTTGCCTACGCCAAAGCGCTGCTTACCTGCACCAACCAATGTACCAACGCCTGCGAGCACTGCCTGCTACAGCACGATACCAAGCGGCTGGCCCCATACCTTGACCGGCACGTGGCCCTGAACTACCTGAACAATGGATTAATCAACAACCTGCAACTACCCAAAGAACAATTGCTGCTGGGCACAAAAACCCAATACTGCTACTACACCTTTTATGAAGAGCTGGCCGCGGCCTACAACCACCACAACCAACAGCTGGATGTGCTGCTGGCTGGCCCCGCCCATACCTGGGCCTTTGCCGGCTCGCCCCTGACTACCTACGCACAAAACCTGGCTTTTCATAAAATACGCCTGTTAATACTGCAACATGATTTTGAACAGCTAACCGACTACCAAAAGCACGACCTGTATACCCTGCTGCATTATTGCCAAAACCTTGAGGCTGCCACCGTGGCTGCCCTGCCCCAACTGCCCCAGCCCACTGCACAGCCCCTGGCTGTGGCCTATGGCCCCGACAGCACCATGGCCTTTGCCACTACCGAGCCAGAAACCGCCCAGCTTAACCCTGACTGGGGCAACACCAACGGCCAATTACTGGTTAAAGGCCCCGCCGGTGCCTTAGCCAACCTACAGGCACAAACCATTGAACAAGACAGCCTGCTGGTACCGCTTAGAACAGGTATTGTGAAGTTAAAAATCGCGCATGCAGAGGGACAAGAGAAGAAACAGATCTTAAGCAATTTTGGATCTGACTTTTGGCAGGTAGTGACTAAAAAATGTCCAGAGCTGACCCAGCAAATGGAGCAGTTACAAGTGAAGCAATTGACCTATACTGACCGCTACCTGGCCAGCCCCCAGCCCATCATACTATTAAGTGCCATTTTGAAGTCCGCACCGTTCACCTATGCAACAAAGGCCACACTGACCATAAAAACACTCAGTAAGAACCCTAAGCAAAGCGGTCCTTGGCCAAAGTTGGTTTTCAAAGATTGGCTTCCACAAGCCGAGGGCCATCGAATATTTTTCACTGAAGAACTACTCAAAGCTGCTGTACCCACCGCAACCATCAACATCAAAATGGAACATAAGCCAAAAGATGTAGCCCATGCCCGCTGGCTTACCATTACCTATACCAACGGTGCCAAAGCCAATATTCAGTTTGATTATGGTATGGGCTATTGGCAGTTAAATAATCATAACAATAGCTTTCCATTTGAAGCCCCACCAGAAGAGCAAGTACACTGGGCCAAAACTGTGCCGCAGCAATGGACAATTGGTTACAGCCAGGCCCACCCCACCATACTGTACATTGACCCAAAAGCTTAGCCATTAACATAGCCCACCACCCTCATGAACGTTTTTGACCTGCACCAAAAAGTAATGGCAGACTATAGCCAGTACATCAGCAGCTTTATTCATATACAAGATGCTGATGCACAGCAAAAAGTACAAACAGAACTGTTTACACAAAAAAAGCTGTGGCCGGCCCCCATCCTGCAATTCAGCCCCCGTTACGCACCGGGGCGCAGCATTGGCCAGCTCATTGCCCAGGGCGTACTGGCCCCGGCCACAGAACCCCTGTTCAAAGGCTTCAGCTTTTACCAGCATCAGGATGAGGCCCTGACGCTGGCCAGCCAGGGCAAAGACTTTGTGGTAACCAGCGGCACGGGCAGCGGCAAATCGCTCACCTACCTGGCCCCCATCTTCAGCCACCTGCTGCAACAGGCACAAAGCATACCACAGGGCGTGCAGGCCATTATTGTGTACCCCATGAATGCACTGGTTAACTCACAGCAAACAGAAATTAAAGAAAAGTATGCCGCCAAATGGCCCGGCGGACCGGCCGCCTTCCCTGTAACCTATGCCCCCTACACCGGGCAGGAAAGCCAGAAAGAAACCCTGATTGACAACCCGCCCAACCTGCTGCTTACCAACTACATGATGCTTGAGCTGCTGCTTACGCGCAGCCATGAGCAGCCCCTGCGCCAGGCCATATTTAACCACCTGCAGTTTTTGGTGTTTGATGAGCTGCACACCTACCGGGGCAGGCAGGGGGCTGACGTGGCCCTGCTCATCAGGCGGCTGCGCCAGCAGGCCAAGGCTGACCCCATCTGCATTGGCACCTCGGCCACCATGGTAAGCCAGGGCAACCGCCAGCAGCAGCAACAGGCCGTGGCACATGTAGCCGGGCAGGTATTTGGCAAGCCCTTTACTACTGCGCAAATTGTGCAGGAGGCCATTACCTACAGCATTGACCCTGTAGCCTACAGCCCGGCCGCCCTGCACCAGGCCCTGCACAAACAAACCTTTACCAACCTTACCGAGGCGCAGCTGCGCCAGCACCCCATGGCCGCCTGGCTGGAACGTGAGGTGGCCATCACCAACAACGGCCACGGCCCCCAGCGGGCCACCCCCCTGCCCTGGACCACCATTGTGAACCAACTGCTGGCCCTGCTGCAAACTGCCGCCCCCAACCAATGGCAGGCACAAACAGTTAACCAAACCCTGCACCACTTTCTCAACGGCGTATCGGCCATTAACCAGCGCAACCTGGCCGCAGGGCAGCGCAATGAATACCTGGCCCACCGCCTGAACCAGTTTATCAGCCAGACCGGTACCATGAGCGCCACGCTTGAGCCTGCCGGCCAGCGGCACCTCACATTCAATGAACTGCCCCAGCACCAGGGCAAGCCCCTGTACCCTTTAGTATTCAGCAAATTTACCGGCCGCGCCTTTTACCAGGTAAGCTATGACATGGCCCAGGGCACGCTTAGCCCCCGCCTGCCCCAGCACGACCCAGGCAACGACCCCGAGCAGCCGCACGTGCACCAGGGCTATGTATTTGCCCACCACGAAACAGACCATGCCTGGGCCAACACCGCCTTTTTAACCCAGCACCTGCCAGGCACCTGGTTTAAGCACCTCAAAAGGGGCACAGAACTGAAACAAGCCTACCAACAGCGCCTGCCCCAGCCCATATGGGTAAACGCCGCCGGGCAGGTAAACACTGAAACAACACACAGCCAAACCGCCATGCCGGGCTGGCAGCTCGCCTGGTTTATGCCTGCCCCCCTGCTGCTAGACCCCGACGTGCTGGTGGTTTTTGGCAGCGAGGCCGACAGGCACAAGCTGGCCAGCATAGGTGTTGAAGGCCGCAGCATGGCCACCACCCTGCTTACCTACCGGCTGCTGTGCCACCTGAACCAGGCCAGCCTGCCCGAAGTGGCCCGCAAGCTGCTAAGCTTTACTGACAACCGGCAGGATGCCGCCCTGCAGGCCGGCCACTTTAACAATTTTATTGACCGCCTGCGCCTGCGCAAAGCCCTGTACCAGGCCCTGAACAGCCAGGCCCATGAGGGTTCCCTGGGCTATGACACCGTGGCCCAGGCCGTGGTGCAGCACATGGCCCTGCAACCGACACAATATGCCCGGCAGCCTGCCCGGTACACCAACGCCCCCATAAACCTGAAAAGCAGGCAGGCCTTGCTAATGGCCGTGCAGTACCGGCTACTGGCCGATCTGAAAGAAGACCGCCGCTACATACTGCCCAACCTGGAGGCCACCGGCCAGCTCACCATAGGCTACCTGGGCCTTGACCAGTATGTAGACGCTGCCACCTGGCAAGCCGTGCCCCTGATGAACGCCATTGCCCCCAAGGCCCGCAAAACCCTGCTTACCGCCACCCTTGACTACTTTCGCTACCGCTTTGCCCTGCAACACAACTGTTATGACTACCAGGAGGCTGCCCGCAACAAAGCCAGCTTTGCCGAACTGCTACACCCCCAATGGGCACCCAACGAGGCCGCCTTTGAGCCTTACTGGCTGCGCATTGAGCCTGCACCCGCCAAAGGCCAGCAGCTGCGGCAGGCCTCTATGGGCCCACAAAGCGTGCTGGGCAGGTACCTGAAGCGCCAATACCAGGCCCTGCTGCAACACAACCCCACCCAGCAAGAGTTAACCGACCTGATTACCGGGCTGGCCCATACCTTAAGCCAGCAACTGGGCCTGCTAAGCAGCCAAACCACCGGCAAAAACAACCCCGTAACCCTGTACCGCCTCAACACCAGCATCCTGCTGTGGCAGGCCAGCAGCGGGCAGCCCGCCCACAACCACCTCAGGCTGTTTAGTCCACTACCCGATGCCCACACCCGCATTACTGCCAAAGCCAACCCGTTTTTTGAGCAGATGTATCAGGAGCCCCACATGCCCGACCACCGCTTCAGGGCACGTGAGCATACGGGCCAGCTGGGCTATGCCGACCGTACCGAAGCCGAGCAGGCGTTTGGCCAGGCCCAAACCAAAGCCCTGTACTGCTCGCCCACCATGGAGCTGGGCGTTGACGTGCAGGCCCTCTCGGTAGTGCACCTGCGCAACGCCCCACCCAACCCCGCCAACTACGCCCAGCGAGCCGGCCGGGCCGGGCGCAGCGGCCAGGGCGCACTGGTGTTTACCTACTGCGGCCACCGCAACCCGCATGACCGCCACTACTTTACCCACCAGACCAGCCTGGTGGCCGGGGCCGTAAAAGCCCCACAGCTTAAACTGGCCAACCAGGGCCTGCTTAAAAGCCACCTGCACGCCCTGTGCCTTACCTGGTGCCCCATTGATGAGCTGCGCCACACCGTAGCCCACCTGCTTGACCTTGACCAGCCCCATCTGCCCATGAAACCAGCATTAAAGCAGCAAATTGAACAGCAAATAGGCAGCTACTGGGAGCGCATACATGATGCCTTTCAAGATATGCTCAAAAACGACAGCCAGGCCCTGGCCCACCAGGCGTGGCTGCACCCTGCCTGGGTGGGGCAGGTCATTGACAACTTTACCACCAACCTTGACCAGGCGCTAGGCCGCTGGCGTAACCTCTATACCAGTGCCCGCCAAAGCTTTGAGCAGGCCAGCCAGCACATGCACCACAACATCAAAGCCAGGGCCAAGCACGCTTACGACCAGCAAAGCCACCGTGCCTACCAGGCCCTGTGCCTGCTCAAAAACGAGCCCACCAACACCGGGCGTAAAAAGGCCGTGGGCGAGTCTGAGTTTTACCCCTACCGCTACCTGGCTGCCGAGGGCTTTTTGCCGGGCTACAACTTTACCCCCCTGCCCATGCGCCTGTTGGTAGAGGTAAAAAACGGCCGCAGCACCGAGGGCGAGTACATTGCCCGCCCCCAGGCACTGGCCCTGCAAGAGTTTGGCCCGCACAACTACCTGTACCACAAAGGGCACCGCTACCGCGTAAATGCCATAGCACCCCCGGCCCAGGGCCAAGGGGTGGCCCATACCTATGCCGTAGTGAATGAAACCACCGGCCACATTACCTTTAACGCCCCCATGGGCACCCCCGGCAAAATGGTAACCGGGCTGGTTGCGGTAGACAATTCAATGGCCAGCTTTGATGAGCACATCCACTGTGGGGAAGAAGCACGCCAGCGCCGGGGCTACCAGGTAGAGACGTGGCTTCAACAGCCCGAGGGCCAGGGCCATCCGCATGGTTTGGCGATGGTGCACAACAACCAGCACCTGTTTACGCTGCACCATTACCCCGCCGCCAGGCTGGTGCACATCAACAACGGGTGGCGCCACAAAGAGCAGGGCCAGGGCTTTGCGCTAAACCCTGACACCGGCCACTGGTACAGCCAGGCACAAGTACAGGCCGCCCAAAAACAACCCCAAAGCCACCAGCAGCCCCTAATGGTTAAACCCTATGTACAGCAAACAGCCGACGCCCTGTACCTGGAACCGGGCGCTGACCTTGATTTGCAGGAGGCAGGCCTCATTACCCTGTTGTATGCCCTGAAGCAGGCCATAGTGCAGGTTTTTGAGCTGGAAGCCAATGAAATAGGCACCCAGCTGCTGGGGCAAGACGCTGCCGGCCACCCCAACCTTCTGTTTTATGAAGCGGCAGCAGGCAGCCTGGGGGTAATCAACAGCCTGGCCGAAAGCAAAGCCACCAGCCCAGACACGCACCTGCTGCAACAGGTGGCTGCACAGGCCCTGGCCAGCTGCCATTTTGATGCCCACGGCCAGGACACCCACCCCCAGGGCAATGACCTGCACGCCAGCTATGCCGACTTGCTAAGCTATGACAACCAGCCGCACCACCACTGCATAAACCGACACCTCATAACCCAAACCCTGCTTGCCCTACAGCAATGCCAGTTTACCACACTTGCTGGCGCAAGCTTCCAAGCTTGTGCCAAAACCAATAGAGCTTCCAAGCTCGAAGCGTAACAGCCCTCCTACAAGGCAGAGCCTGGAGGCTCGCACCAGCATCAAAAAACCAAACACTACCATGAACACCAACACACTACACGAAACCGGCAGCATTGTCGAGGCCAGGGGCCGCCTGTGGGTGGTACTGCCCAGCCACAACAAACAACTGCTGTTGCTGCGCCCCCTGGGTGGGCACGCCAGCCACCAATGCGGCATATACCTGCCATTGGCCACCGAGCATGACAACATTAAAGAGGCCACCCTGCCCCTGCCTGACCCCAACCAGCCTGGCCACTGGGGTGGCACCCAACTGCTGTACAACGCCAACCGCCTGCTGTTTCGCAGTGGGGCGGGGCCCTTCCGCAGCATGGGCAACCTCAGCTTCAGGCCCAGGGCCTACCAGCTGGTGCCCCTCATCATGGCCCTGCGCATGGCCACCTGCCGCCTGCTTATTGCTGATGACGTGGGCATTGGCAAAACCGTTGAGGCAGGCCTCATAGCCCGCGAGTACCTTGACTGCGGCCTGGCAAAACGCCTGGCCGTGCTGTGCCCGCCCCACCTGTGCCAGCAGTGGCAGCAGGAACTCAACAGCAAATTTGGCATAGAAGCCGTAATTATACGCTCTGGCACCTGGGCCCGCCTTGAGCGGCAGGCACCAGAAAACACCGCTGTGTTTCAGCATTACCCCTACCAGGTTATTTCTATTGACTTTGCCAAGGGCGAAAAATACCGCGACCTGCTGCTGCACCACTGCCCCGAACTGTTGATTGTTGACGAAGCCCACACGGCCTCTGCGGCCGATGGCGATGCGGCCTCTACCCAGCAGCGCTACCGCCTGGTGAAGCAACTGGCTGCCGATGCTGCCCGCCACCTGGTACTGCTTACCGCCACCCCGCACAGCGGCAAACCCGGCCAGTTTGCCAGCCTGCTGGGCCTTATACACCCTGATTTTGCTCAGTTTATGCCTGGCCAGAAAAACAACCCCCTGTACGAAAGGCTGGCCAGACACTTTGTGCAGCGCCGCCGCCAAAACCTGCTCAAGGGCAAAGACGGCCTGGGCGAAGACACGCCCTTTCCGGAACGCATCAGTGAGGAAGTGACCTACGAACTGCACAAAAACTACCGCCGCGCCTTTAACCAGCTGCTTGACCTTACCCGCCAGCTGGCGCATGGAGGCGCTGATGCCGATACGACGGCGGAGCAGCAAAACATCAACAGCCAGCAGCGCATACGCTACTATGCGGCCCTTTCAATGCTCAGGGCTGTAATGAGCAGCCCCGCCATGGGCAAAGAGGCCCTGATGCGCCGCGCCATTACCCTGGCTGGCAGCCAGCCTCCCGCAGATATCAATGAGACGTTTACAGAAGCTGTTTTTGATGACGACCAGCAGCCAGATGATACCCCCCTGACGCACTTTACCCAGCAGGCCCTTTTTAGCCATGCCGAAGCACAGGCCCTGGCCCAAATTGCCCAGCAGCTGCATGCCCTGCAAACGCTGGAGGCCGACCATAAGGCCAACGCCCTGTACAACAGTGTGCGCGAGCGGCTGCGCCAGGGCCACAACCCAGTGGTGTTTTGCCGCTTTATCTGCACAGCCACCTACCTGGGCCAGCTGCTGGAAGCCCCCCTGCACAAGCACTTTAAGGCCGAAGGTGGCGTAGCCATAGCCGTAATTACCTCTACCCTGAGTGATGACGAGCGCAGGGCCACGATTGACAGCCTGGCCCAACACAAGCGCAAGGTGGTGATTGCCACCGACTGCCTGAGCGAGGGCATTAACCTGCAACAGCAATTTTCGGCCGTAATCCATTATGACCTGCCCTGGAACCCCAACCGGCTAGAGCAGCGCGAGGGCCGGGTAGACCGCTACGGGCAGCCTGCCAAACAGGTGTATACCACCCTGCTGTATGGCCGCAACAACCCTATTGACGGGGTGGTGCTGAACATTCTGCTGCGCAAGGCCAGGGCCATTCGCCAAAGCATTGGCATATCAGTGCCCCTGCCCGACCAGAGCAAAACCGTAATGGATGCCCTGCTAAGCGCTGTACTGCTACAACCTGAAAAGTACCATACTGAACAACAGCTGAGCCTTGACTTTACCAACAACCCGGCCCTGCAAGCGGCCCATACCACCATTAACCGCCGCTATGACCTTGAAAAAGAACGGCAAAAACAAATTACGGGGCTGTTTGCCCAGCGGGCCATAAAACCAGCCGAAATTGAACACGACCTGGTGGCAACTGACCAGGCCCTGGGCCACCCAGACGATGTAGAGGGCTTTTGCATCAGGGCCACCGAGTGGCTGGGCGGGCGCTGGCTTGAGCGGCCCCAGGGCTGGGCCTGGCGGGCCCACAACCTGCCCCCCAGCCTGCACGGCCTGCTGCAGGAGGCCACGCCCTACACCTTCCGCTCGCCAGCACCAAAGGGGTACTACTACCTGGGCCGCAACCACCCTTATATTGAGCAGCTGGCCCATGAAGTAACCCAGGCTGCGTTTATGGGCTCGCCGCCCGGCACCCCGCCCATCCATAGGGCCACAGCCATGGCCACCACAGCCGTTCCCACGCCAGTTACCC
>CAZXTW010000212.1:0-8920 GCA_964643525.1 uncultured Roseivirgaceae bacterium | reverse complement strand
TAAAAGAGCACGCCTAACACGACAATTACAGCCGCCTGCAGCCCATTATACTGGTAACCACTACCACCTCGCTGTATTATGAGGGCAATATTGTGTTCCCTGAAGAAGAGCTGGCCGAAATAGCCAAGAAGCAAAAGATGAAGTTTGTGGGCCTGGCCACCATTGATGAAGAGATTAGTGCGTTTGAGCAGTTTCCTATTGAAGACCAGGTGCAGGCCCTGAAGTATACGGTGAACAATTTTGCAGGGCATATTGAAGATTATAATAAGCTGGTGCAGTATTATACCCAGGAAGAAAACCTGGATAAGATTAAGGCCGAAACAATGAAGGCCACCAACGAGAGTAAGGTGTTTAAAAAGGTGTATTATGATGACCGCAACCATGTATGGCTGCCCTCAATAGAATATATGATGGCCAAACGCCCCATTTTTATTGCAGTAGGGGCTGCACACCTGGCCGGCAACTCAGGCCTGATAGCCCTGCTGCGCCAGGGCGGCTACACCCTTACCCCCATACAGGCATTTAATTAACGGAAAGCCCTTAGCACCAAAGGGGCAGGCAGGTACCTGCCCCACGAAGGCATCCCTACAAATGGGTGATTCTGATTAAATTATTGGCCCAGGCTGTGCACTTTGGGCCTGCCGGGCATCTTTTGGATAAAAGAAAACGACTATCACGATGAAGCAATCCACCTATAGTTACCTGGCAGTATTGGCCCTGCTGCTTTTAGTCACGCCACTGGCCACTGCGCAGGAGTTTACCGAGCGCAAACTGCCCACCACCATTAGCCATGTAACGGTATATTTAAAAGGAGCACAAATAACCAGAGCGGGCAAGCTGCCCCTGCCACCCGGTAAAAGTGTACTGATGCTTAAGGGCCTTTCGCCCTTTATTGATGAAAACAGCATACAGGTTAAAGCTACTGGCAACTTTACGGTGCTTTCTGTTAACCATAAAAAGAATTATTTAGAGCCCCTGCGAAAAGATGAGCGCATTGACAGCCTGCAAAAGGCCATTGAAGGTATAAACAACAGGTTGGCTGTTGAAGCCAATATTTTAAAGGTAATTGGCAAAAAGCGCGAAGTACTGAACGAAAACAAAACCCTGGGCGGCAGCACCAACGGGGTAAGCATAGAGGCCCTGAAGGCAGCCGTGGCCTACTATGAACAGCAACACGAGGCTATGCTGGCCAAAGAGCTGGCCACCAATACCCAAAAGAAAGCACTGATTGAGCAACGCACCGCCCTGCAAAATGAGCTGAACACCCTTAACGCCCTGGAAAGCAAGCCCACCGGCGAAATTATGATCAGGGTAGAGAGCGAAGCACGCACCACGGCCAACCTGACTATTACTTACCAGGTGGCCAATGCGGGTTGGTTTCCTAAATATGACATTAGGGTAAAAGACGTAGCCAGCCCCATAGCCCTGAACTACAAGGCAGAGGTGTACCAGAACACCGGGGTAGACTGGAAAGCGGTGCAGCTCACTTTTTCTAACGGCGACCCCAACCTGAGCGGCGTGGCCCCCGAGCTGCAAACCTGGTACCTTGATTATGACCGGTACACCAGACTACAATCAGGTATTAGCATACGGGGAATGGCCAGCGGCAATGTGAATGCAGTTACTGGCGTAGTTTATGATGACTATGGCGAGCCCCTGCCCGGCGTAAATATAGTGGTAAAAGGCACCACCATGGGCACCATTACTGATTTTGACGGGCGCTACAGCCTGACCTTGCCCTACCCTAACGCTACTATTATGGTATCATACATAGGCTTTAAAGGGCAGGAAATTACCCCTACCAACACACAGCTAAACATTAATTTAGAAACTGACGACATGGCCCTTTCTGAAATTGTGGTGACTGGCATTGCCCGCTCAGCCCGCAGAGAGCGGACACAACAGCTAAAGGCCAAGCCAAGCCCGCCACCAGTAGCCAAAAGGGTGGCCACCCGCGTGGTGCAGAACCAGACTACGGTAGAGATTGCGGTAGAGGTACCCTACAGCATTAAGTCAAACGGTGAGAAGCTGCTGGTAGACCTGCAACAGAGCAATATACCGGCTACCTACCAGTACCTGGCCGTGCCTAAGATTGACCTCTCGGCATTTTTACTGGCCCGCATTGCCGACTGGGACCAGTACGACCTGCTGGCTGGCGAAGCCAACCTGTATTTTGAAGATACCTATGTGGGCCGCACCATACTTGATGCCAATAACCTGAAAGATACGCTCACCATTTCGCTGGGCCGTGACCGCAATATTGTGGTAAGCCGCGAAAAGGCCGAGCAATACAGCAAACGCCGCACAGTAGGCAGCAATAAGGTAGATAGCCGCGCATTTACCATTACGGTGCGTAACAAAAAAGGCCAGGCCATTGATATGCTGGTTTATGACCAGGTGCCGGTATCAAACAGAAGCGAAATAGAGGTAACCACCACTGAGTTAAGCTATGGCGCTTTTGATAAGCAAACCGGCCGCGTAAGCTGGAAGCTGACCATACCCGCCCGCAGCCAAACCAGTAAAGACATGCGCTATGAGGTGAAATACCCCAAACGCGAAACCCTTACACTTGAGTAAAGCAACCTGGCACTATACTGCCTTACGAAGCGGGCCACCAATGGCCCGCTTTGTTTTTTTCAGGCCGTTGGTTTTACTTTAACCGCTCAATACACTAACCAACAAATCAATACCGCCTTGACAGCTTATACTACCCGTGACGTTGCCGATTATTACAACCAAACCCAGGTGCATTACCTGCAATGGTGGCAGCTATCGCAAAACCTGTCACTACACTATGGCATATGGCAAAAAGGCATTAAGCGGTTTGCCGATGCGCTGGTGAATACCAACCGTATTTTTATGGATATGGCCCAGGTACAGCCTGGCGAGCGGGTGCTTGATGCCGGCTGCGGGGTGGGCGGTGCCGCCATTTACCTGGCCCAGCAGCGCCAGGCCCAGGTAACAGGCATTACCCTGAGCGAAAGGCAGCTGGCCTACGCCACCCAAAAGGCCAAAGAGCGGGGGATGGACCACCTGGCCAATTTTGCCCTGGTTGATTATACCAATACCACTTTTGATGATGGTACGTTTGATTTGGTATGGGCCTGCGAGAGCGTTTCATCAGCCATAAACAAGCAGGCTTTTGTGGCAGAGGCCTACCGGGTGTTGAAGCCCGGCGGGCGGTTAGTTATGAGCGACTTTTTTGTTACACCCAGCGGCGTAACCGATGCTGAGGGGCTAATTACCAAATGGCGGCATACGTGGAGCATCAATAATTTTGAAACCCTGCCAGGCTTTACTGATAAGCTACAAAAAGGAGGCTTTGCCATTGCCCAAACGGCCGATTATACAGAGGGTATTACGCCCACAGCCCGCCGCATGTACCAGGCCTACCTGTTGGGGGCCATACCCTCTACCCTGTATAACCTTACGCACAAACAGGTTACCCACTTTGCCCGGGGCCATTACCTGTGTGGCAAGTACCAGTACAAAGCCCTGAAAAAGGGCTTGTGGCAATACCATATTGTACTGGCCACCAAACCCGCCTAACCCATGCAGGCCACAGCCATAATTAACCTGTCACAGCAGTTTTCAAAGCAGCTTAAGGTTGCCAGTGCCAAATTTCTGGCGGGCCAGGCAGTAAACAAGGCCGCATTAGAAGCCCACCTGCCACAGCTGGCCACCGTGCCGCTGGCCGCCCTGACTACCGACACACATAAAAAAGCGTTTTGGATTAATGTATATAATGGCTTAACCAACCTGCTGATTGTTCAGCTGGGCATTCAGGGAAGCATGAAGGCGGTTGAGGGGGTATATAGCCGCTATACCTTTATTATTGGGCAATACCAGTGGGCGCTTGATGATATTGAGCATGGCCTGCTGCGCCGCAATGCCCGCCCCCGGCTTGAGAAGAACGACCCAAGGCATGCACTTATGGTGCAACAGCTTGACCACCGCATACACTTTGCCCTGAACTGCGGGGCACGCTCATGCCCACCCATTGCCTACTACACCGCCATACAGCTTGACCAGCAGCTGCACCTGGCTGAGCAAAGCTTTGCTGAACAAGAGTTTGTGGTAAACCACCAGCTTAAAACCATTAGCTGCTCTGCCCTGTTTGACTGGTACCGGGCTGATTTTGGGGCGCATTACCTCAATAACCCTACCTACGCTGGCTACACAGTTACCCTGCGCCCCTACAACTGGCACACCAGGTAGCTTATTGCCATTGCTCACCCATAAGCCCCGCTGCACACTAACCACAGGCCACTGGTCACGAAACTAAAAAACTGTTTTGCGAGCCCGGTTTATTTTACCACCTTTGTACCGCTAACATAACAGGAAACCATGAATAATTCTCCATCTAATTCTGTTGGCGCTACTCTTTGCGCCGAGCGTGTCTAAGGCCTCTGGCTAAGCAATTTTTCAATATTGCTGTCAGAGCTCCCTTCTGATACAGCTACCGCAGGCATACCGCCTGCCACTTTCCCTTTATTTCTTACTTCCTAATTACTACTCTCATGAGTCAGCAATCAGCTAGACGCAACATCGCTACGCGTATGTTTCGCACTTTGATTGATTCGCTTGCCGGTATGGACCGCGACTATACCACCGGCAGCATTAACAGGGCTATTGTGCTCCTGTCCATTCCCATGGTACTTGAAATGGGGGCCGAAGCCCTATTTGCTGTGGTTGATATTTACTGGGTAAACCGCATCAGTACCGATGCCGTGGCCATAGTAGGCCTTACCGAGTCAATGATGACCATTGTGTACAGCATTAGCATAGGCCTCAGCATGGGTGCTACCGCTATGGTGGCCCGCCGCATAGGCGAAAAAAAGCCCCAGGAAGCCGCCAATGCTGCAGCACAGGCAATTATTATTGCCGTGGCAATTTCTGCCATGATTAGCCTGGTGGGTATTTTATACCCTAAAAGCCTGCTGCAGCTTATGGGTGCCTCAGCAACAGTTATTGAGCAAAATTATGGTTACACCCAAATTATTATGGGCAGCAACGTAGTGATTATGCTCTTGTTTCTGTACAACGCCATATTCCGTGGGGCGGGCAACGCCATGAATGCCATGCTTTCGTTAGGGCTGGCCAACGTGCTGAACATGGTGCTTGACCCCATACTTATATTTGGGCTGGGCCCCATACCTGCCATGGGCCTTGAAGGGGCCGCCATTGCCACCTCTATTGGGCGGGGCACGGCCGTGCTGTTCCAGACTTATTTGCTTACCAGCAAAAAAGGGCTGATTCACCTTACCGCCCGGCACTTAAAAGTACAGTGGCCTGTAATGGCTACCTTAATAAAGGTGTCGTTGGGGGGGATGGCCCAGTTCCTGATTGGCTCGGCCAGCTGGGTATTTCTGGTACGTATCATTTCAGAATTTGGTGCGCAGGCCCTGGCAGGCTATACCATTGCCATCCGCATCATCATATTCAGCATACTGCCCTCTTGGGGTATGTCAAACGCGGCAGCCACCCTGGTGGGTCAAAACCTGGGGGCCCAGCTGCCCGAACGGGCCGAAAAGTCTGTTTGGCGCTGCGGCTTCTTAAACATGGTGTTCCTGGCCTTTATATCAGTGCTTTTCATTGCCTTTGCTGAATCGGCCCTGGGCATATTCACTTCAGAAGCTGAGGTAATTGCCATAGGCGCCCTGGGGTTACGCATTATATGCATTGGGTATGTGGCCTTTGCCTATGGTATGGTGGTTACGCAATCGTTTAACGGGGCTGGAGATACACGCACGCCCACCCTCATTAACTTATGCTGCTACTGGTTGGTGCAAATACCCCTGGCCTGGCTACTGGCCATGCATTGGAACAACCACGAACAGGGCGTTTACATAGCCATTGCCGCGGCAGAAGCCCTGCTGGCCATAGTTGGCATTATGATATTTAGACGCGGTAAATGGAAAACCGTGCAAGTATAAACAACTCAAAATGTAAAATCGGACTTTATTTAGAACCTACAACCCAACCTATTTAGCCAAAGGCCGGCACTGCTATTGCCGGTCTTTGCTTTTTACGGGCACTTCTAACACCAAATATTGGTAAATACACCCCCTATTTGTTATTATTGTACAGTACGCTATATTATTTAACAAAGCAACTACTTACCACTTCTTACTGGCCGCAGGGCCTTCTTCATCAATTTAGTGCTGGTAAAACCAGTAAAACCTTACGTAAGGTTTTTTGAAATATTTAAACATTATTTTTATAATAAATCCGAAAAACATTACATTTAGAAAACAAAAACACATTCGTACTAACCCTCTCATAGATTTTATCTTACAAACTGTTACTAACAGGCGTTTATGGCAAAACTTAAGAACATTATAAAGCAATTGTCTGACGGCGATTTTGAGGCAATCTACAATTCGCTGATGGAAAGCAATGCAGAAAAATCGGCTTATTTATTGCGTTCAATGCGTGAGAAACACCTCTCTGACAATAAAATAATGGAAGAGTTAGAGGTGAACACCAATGCCTATTATACCCTTCGCTCACGCCTGAATCAAAAAATAGAAGAATACCTGTTGCAGCAAATGGAAAGCCCCCGCACAGATATTCTGAAAAAGGTGGCCAATATCAACGAAATACTTTTTACCAAGAAAAGTGCCATCGCCATTGCTACCCTAAAGAAACTTGAAAAGGAACTGCTGGACTATGACTTGTCAAATGAGCTTACAATTGTATACAAATCACTAAAAAAATTACATATCAACTCGCCAGAATACTTCAACTATTCGCAGCTTTATAACAAGCATGTGGCTTATATGCTGGCTGTTGATAAGGCAGAAGACCTGCTGGCAGAGTATTTTAAGAAGTATGGCAGCTATTCGCTTTCAGGCGATGAAACTGAAAAGCTTGAACTGTCACTGCTTAGCAAAGAAATGAACAATGTGTGTTCATTGTACAAATCGCACCGCCTGTACGTTTACCAAAGCTGCATGAACATATTCCACCGGCTGTTTGTCGAGAAAGACGAAACCCTGAGTGAAGATGTTGAGCCGGTTGAAGACATTCTGGAAAGTGTACAGAAAATATTTAATAACTACCAGTTAGACTCTATTTACTACCACCTTAACCTGGTGTTTGAGTTTTTAAAGCTGGAGTACTACAACCACTACAAGGTATATCGCAAGGCCGAAAAGTATTTTGAAGAGATTAACGATGCCACAGGCAACCTGCTTTCAAACTACAGCCTGTATGCCTTCCCGGCGCAGTTTTTAATTACTAAACTGCAACGCCATATTAGAATGGGCCAGGAAACCATCATGTATGATGAAAATCAGGGCCTGTTTCACGACTTTGAATGTGACACCAACGATGTACCCAAGTACATTACTTATATTACTTACCGCGCCCTGTGCTGCTATTACTCGCAAAAGTACGATGAGGCAGCGCGGTACATCAATACCCTGCTAAATGAGGTGAGCCTTAAAAAGTACCCATTTGCCCAGCTTGAAATTAAGGTGATTCTGGCCCTGCAGTATTGTATGATGGACGATTATGACCTGTTTAACCAGCTCATTAACAGCATACAGCGCCAAATAAGGCTATTGGGTAAGGAGCGCTGCGAGCATGTGCTGATCATGACCAAGATCCTGAAAATATCTATCAGTGACGTTAAGAAACAGAAAGAACAAAAAATAGCCGCCCTGGTAAGCAAATTCACTAAAACTGAGTTGAACTACTTTGCCCCTACCCAGCTCATTAAGATGGATGAAGAGTTTATACAGCGGTTATGTTAAGGCAATACCTGAAATAACAACACTACAACCCATAATGCGAAAAGGCCGGTAATACCGGCCTTTTTTAGTTTGTTGCTATGATCAATGAAACCTTTGGTTACAAAGGCTTGCTGAATAATTTCTGAAGGTTTTCTTGCGAAAGGGGCTTATTAATGTACTTTTTAACGTAGCTGTATTTTTTTGATTTGTTCACATCTTGCGGGTTAATTGAAGAGGTGAGCATCACAATTTTACAGCGGTCTTTTGTGGCGTCAGAAAGTTTCTCGAATTCATCTAAAAACTGGAAGCCATCCATCAACGGCATATCAATATCAAGAAAAATCACCTCAGGCAGTATGTTTGATACGCCTGTGCTTTCAATCTTCTCAATGTTTTTTAGAAACTCAATAGCGCTGCGGGCTCCTGTATGTGTGAATATATTGTCTGTGATGTTGGCCGCCTCGATCATCTTCTGATTAATCAGATTATCGATCTCGTTGTCGTCAATCAGCATCACAGCATAATGTTTGTTATTTTCTTCAGCCATAGGTTAATAGACTTTAATGGTCTGCTGCTTTCGGTTTGAAAACGGTATCGTTTTAAATATACAAATTCTCGGTAATTATAATAAAGTTCAATGAATAAATTGATCAAATGAACTTTGGGCAATTAAATTTATCATAAAAACCCATTAAAACCATTGTTAATGGGTTTTTAATATGCCCAGGCCAATAGCCCTGTTTACCATATGCTATGACCTCCGCTTACACAACTGTCAGGGCACCAGCTTATAAATCAAACTTAATGCCCTGTGCCAGCGGCAGGTCGGTTGAGTAGTTAATGGTGTTGGTTTGGCGCCTCATGTAGGCCTTCCAGGCATCAGAGCCCGACTCACGGCCACCACCGGTTTCTTTTTCGCCGCCAAAAGCACCGCCAATTTCAGCACCTGAGGTACCAATATTTACATTGGCTATGCCGCAGTCTGACCCACTGGCCGAAAGGAACAGCTCAGACTCACGCAGGTTATTGGTTAATATGGCCGATGAGAGCCCCTGCGGCACGTCGTTTTGCATGGCAATGGCTTCATCAATATCAGTATATTTAATCATATACAGTATAGGTGCAAACGTTTCGTGCTGCACAATGTCATAGCTGTTTTCAACTTCAAAAATGGCGGGCTT
>CAZXTW010000211.1:4901-8924 GCA_964643525.1 uncultured Roseivirgaceae bacterium | reverse complement strand
CTATGGCCTGTGCCTGGGCAGCGGCTGGCTGCTGCTGAGCGTGCCCCTGTTTGTGGTGGTGTATGTGTTGCGTGCCTACGCGCTACGCAGGCTGCAAAAAGCATAGGCCAGTGGTGGCTGCCATGTTACACCTTTTGCAGGGGCGGTATTTTTTGTATACCAGCCTGCTGCTGGTGCTGTTTAGTTATTTTGCCGGGCAGTGGGTGGGCGCAGCCCTGTTGTTTCTGGTATTGGCACAGCTGAAGGTGGCCGAAAGTATAGGCAGCACCCAACTACAGGTAGCAGCCCGGCAATGGGGTTTTTTGTATACGCGCAAGGTGCTACCGGCCAGTTTAGGTGCGCTGGCCCTGGCCACCGCAGCCGCCTGCTGGTACCGTTACACGCTGGGGCAGGCCCTGCTGCCGCAGCACCTGACGTGGTTTGTGGTACCGGCCATAATGATTGGGCTTGTAGAAGAGGTAGTGTACCGGGGCTATTTGCCCTGGACTATTCAAGGCAAGCCGCCCTTTGTTGTAGCGTTGCTGTGCGCCCTGGCCCATGCGGCCTATAAGGTGGCCCTGTTTGTGCCAGTGCCTGGGTTTGATTTGTTGCGGCTTGGCCTGGCTACCGTGGTGGTGGGCATAGGCCTGGGTTACCTGCGCATGTACAGCAAAAGCCTTGTGGGTTGCCTGGTGTTTCACGCCCTGTTTGACCTGCTGGTTTATGGTGACGGTGCCGCCCCCTGGTGGGTGTGGTAACGAGTTTTATGATTTGACTGAATGATGCAAAGTATACGATTGAAGCTAAGCCTGCTGCGGCATGTGGCAGGCAGGCTGCTGAAGCTAAAGCAGCGGCATGGTTTGCGCTATGGCACAACCTACGCTGCCTATAAAAAGCTGCGGGCGGCCAATGCCCCCCTGTTTGGCAGGAAAGCCATGAAGCACGGCAAGCACTGGTACTGGAATATGTACGCACCGGGGTACCCCTCTGCTACGCTTGATATTGCCCTTGATGGCGAGCTGGCCACAGCTGCCGGCACTGGCCCTACCAAGGTGCATACAATTATTTATGCCATGACCGATAAGTGCGGGCTGCAATGCCAGCATTGTTTTGAGTGGCCCAACCTGAACCAGGATAACCCAATAGAAGAGCAGGCCATGGCTGATTTACTGGGGCAAATGATTGACCAGCACCAGCCCACGCAGGTGTTTTTGAGTGGTGGTGAGCCGTTTGCCCAGTTTGAGGTGTTGCAGCAGCTGGTGCAGGCCTACAGCAGCCATAAGGTGAATTTTTGGGTAATTACTTCGGGCAGCGGGGTAACGGCGCGCCGCCTGAAGTTGCTGAAAGCAGCCGGCCTGACTGGCATGGTGGTAAGCCTGGACCATTATGATGAACAGGCACACAATGCCTTTAGGGGCCATGGTAAAAGCTACGGGCAGGCCACTGCCGCTGTGCGGCTGGCCGTGCAGACAGGGCTGGTTACGGCACTGTCATTATGCCCGCAGCGGGGCAAGGTGAACCGCAAGTTTATGGAGGCCTATGCAGCACTGGCCAGGCAGCTACAGGTACAGTTTATTCAGCTGATGGAACCCAGGGCCGAAGGGCGGTATGCCCAACAGGAGGTAACGCTAACCACCGAAGAGCAACAGGTGCTGGAAGCGTTTGCCCATGACTTACAAACTAAAAGCAGGTATACAGGGTACCCTTTGGTTGCCTACCCTGATTATAACCGCAGGCAACTGGGCTGCCAGGGTGGTAAGCGTTTTGTTTATGTCAATACCAAAGGTAAGGTGCAGCCCTGTGCGTTTTGCGCACATGAGTATGGCAGTATGGCATGCCAGGCGCATGTTACCAACCCAGCCGAGGCGTTATTTGAAACGGCCCCCTAAACCTATTGCCTGTGGCTGCGTACATACTGCCATAGTGAGTAACCAGAGGATATGGCAGTTACCCGGTAATTGTTGATTACACCAATTTTGATGGGCACACCCAAAAATAAGAGAGCTGTACAGTTTGTGCCGCCACAAAAGGCGGGCAAGGTAAAGATAAAACCACCCAGCCAATATGCAGGCGGGCTGGCCGCCGTGACCAGTGCTTTGAAGCACCTGAAAGATGAAACGACGATTGCAGAAGGCCTGCAAGTACTGAGCAGCATGAACCAGAAAGGGGGCTTTGACTGCCCCGGCTGCGCCTGGCCCGACCCTGACGGGAAGCGCTCAAAGCTGGGCGAGTATTGCGAGAATGGGGTGAAGGCCCTTGCTGAAGAGCAAACGAAGCGTAAGCTGAATGCGCAGTTTTTTGCGCAATGGTCAGTTGAGGCGCTGAGCCAGCAAAGCGATTACTGGCTGGGCAAGGCTGGCCGCCTAACGCAGCCCATGTACCTGGCCGAAGACAGCAGCCATTACAAGCCCGTAAGCTGGGAGCAGGCCTTTGGCCTTATAGCCGATGCGCTGCACACCTTAAACCACCCCGACGAAGCCGTATTTTATACCTCTGGCCGCACCAGCAATGAGGCGGCTTACCTGTACCAGCTGTTTGCCCGGCAGCTGGGCACGAATAACCTGCCCGATTGCTCAAATATGTGCCATGAAAGCAGCGGTGCCGGCCTGAAAGCCACTATTGGCATTGGCAAAGGCACCGTTACGCTGGAAGACATACACCAGGCAGAGGTGGTGCTGGTCATGGGCCAGAACCCTGGCACCAACCACCCCCGTATGCTCACCGCCCTGGAACAGTGCAAGAAAAACGGGGGCACAATTGTAAGCGTGAACCCCCTGCCCGAGGCGGGACTTTTGCGCTTTAGCCACCCCCAACATGTAAAGGCCCTGATTACCGGCGGCACCACGCTGGCCACACAGTTTTTGCAGGTGCGCGTTGGGGGCGATGTGGCCCTGCTGAAGGGCCTGCTGCGCCTGCTACTAGACCGCGAAAAGGCTGCCCCCGGCACTGTGTTTGACAATGCGTTTATTGCCGCCCATACCGAGGGCTATGACGCATTGATTGATGAGGTAGCCAAAACTGATGCTGCCGAGTGCGCCAGGGCCGCAGGTGTGCCGCTGCCAAGCCTTAACAAGCTGGCCGACCTGATTGCCAGCAAGCAAAAGCTGATTGTTTGCTGGGCCATGGGCCTTACCCAGCACCGGCATGGGGTTGATAATGTGAGGGAAGTGGTTAACCTGCTGTTGTTGAAAGGGGCCATAGGCAAGCCCGGCGCAGGGGCCTGCCCCGTAAGGGGGCACAGCAATGTGCAGGGCGACCGCACCGTGGGCATTGTAGAGCAACCCGGCGAAGCATTTTTACAGGCCCTGGAGCGGCACCACGGCATTACCGCCCCACGCAAGCATGGGTATGATACTGTAAACGCCATTAAAGCCATGCAGCAGGGTAAGGTAAAGGTGTTTGTTGGGCTGGGTGGTAATTTTATTTCAGCCACGCCAGACAGTGAGGCTACCGGCAGGGCCATGCAAAACTGTGCGCTTACTGTGCAGGTAAGCACCAAGCTGAACAGGGCGCATGTGGTTACCGGTGGGCAGGCGCTAATTTTGCCGTGCCTGTCACGCTCAGAGATTGATATGCAGGCCAGCGGTGCCCAGTTTGTAAGTGTAGAAAACAGCATGGGGGTAGTGCACAGCTCTGAAGGCACAGCCGCCCCAGCTTCTGAGCGGTTAAAAAGCGAAGTGGCCATTGTGGCCGGTATGGCCCAGACCACTTTTGGTGACGATGGCCCGGTAAACTGGCGCAAGCTAAGCCGCCAGTACAGTGCCATACGCGATGCTATTGAGGCCACCATACCCGGCTTTGAGCAGTACAACCAACGTGTAAAACAGCCTGAAGGCTTTTACCTGCCCAACGGCCCCAGAGAAGGTAAGTTTACCACGCCTAGCGGCAAGGCCCGGTTTAGTGTGTGCCCCATGCCCGATACTACTGTACAGGAAGGGCGCTATATTATGATGACCATACGCAGCCACGACCAGTACAATACCACCATTTACGGCCTTAATGACCGCTACCGGGGGGTGTTTAATGACCGCCGCATTGTGTTGA
>CAZXTW010000211.1:0-4891 GCA_964643525.1 uncultured Roseivirgaceae bacterium | reverse complement strand
GCATGAGGCTGATATTGCCAGTGCCGGGTTAAATGCCCACCAGCTTACTGATATTGTGAGCCATTATGAAGGTGAGGAGCGCCTGGCCCACAACTTCAGGGTGGTGCCCTACCCTATTGCCAGGGGCTGCGTGGCCACGTATTTTCCTGAAGCCAATGTGTTGGTGCCTTTAAACCATACGGCAGTGGGCAGCAACACGCCAGTATCTAAATTTGTTGAGGTAAGCTTTAAGCGTGCGGGTGGCTAGCTAATGCGGCTCCAGTTGCGGCTGTCTTTATGCTGGGCTTCTATTTGTTTTTTTACGTTGGCGTGCTGTGGCAGCGCCAGGGCAGGGTCTTCAGTTAGCAGGTTGGTAGCCGCATCTCTGGCGTTTTGCAGTATGAGGCCGTCTTTGCTGAGGTCAGCAATGAGCAAATCAAGTACACCGCTTTGTTGGGTGCCGGCCATATCGCCAGGGCCGCGCAGCTTCAGGTCCATTTCGGCAATTTCAAAGCCGTTGTTGGTGCGCACCATGGTATCTAGCCTAATGCGGCTTTCTTTACTCATTTTATAGTCGGCCAGAAGTATGCAGTAGCTCTGGGCATTGCCACGGCCCACCCTGCCCCGCAACTGGTGCAGCTGGGCCAGCCCAAAGCGCTCGGCATTTTCAATAATCATTACGCTGGCGTTGGGCACGTTTATGCCTACCTCTATTACGGTGGTGGCCACCATAATTTTGGTTTCGGCTTTGACAAAGCGCTGCATCTCATAGTCTTTATCTGCCGGCTTCATTTTGCCGTGCACTATGCTTATGGGCGTATCAGGAAAAGCCCTGCTCATACTCTCGTAGCCGTCCATCAAGTCTTTAAAGTCGGCCTTTTCTGACTCTTCAATTAAGGGGTACACTACGTATACCTGCCTGCCCAGGGCTACCTGCTGTTTGATGAAGCCCATGACTTTAAGGCGGTGCTGCTCAAAGCGCAGTAAGGTTTCAATAGGCTTGCGGCCGGCGGGCAGCTCGTCAATGACTGATATGTCAAGGTCGCCATAAACAGTCATGGCCAGGGTACGCGGTATGGGGGTGGCGGTCATTACCACCACATGCGGTGGGGTGGTTTTGTTTTTTTCGTGCAGGCGGGCACGCTGGGCCACGCCAAACCGGTGCTGCTCATCAATAACTACCAGGCCCAGGTCGTTGAACTGCACCACATCTTCAAGCAGGGCATGGGTGCCTACCAGAATGTGCAGGTCACCATTGCGCAGCATTTCATGAATTACTTTGCGCTCTGACGTTTTTGACGAACCGGTAAGCTTGGCAATGCGCAAACCCAGTTTATTAACAAAGGGCTGCAGGCCCTGGTAGTGCTGGTCGGCCAGTATTTCGGTGGGGGCCATCATGGCGGCCTGGGCCCCGTCACTAATGACCAGCAGCATGCAAATAAAGGCTACGATGGTTTTGCCGCTGCCCACATCGCCCTGCAGCAGGCGGTTGGCCTGCCTGCCCGAGCGCATATCAGCATAGATTTCTTTCACCACCCGCTTTTGGGCGTTGGTGAGCTGAAAGGGCAGGTGGTTGTTGTAAAAGTCAGTAACCAGTGAAGCGTTCTGAAACACGCGGCCTTTGAACTTTTCGGTACGCGTGAGCTTAAGCCTGATAAGGCGCAGCTGCACGTAAAACAGCTCTTCAAACTTCATTCTGAAGCGGGCCTTGTTCAGCTCTTCGTAATTGGTGGGGAAGTGTAGCTGGTTCAGGGCCGACTCTTTATCCATGAGGCTGTACTGCTCAATCAGAGCCTGTGGCATGGTTTCGGCCACGCGGCCTTTTACAGTGCTGAGCAGGGCCGCCTGCAGCTTTGATATGGCTTTGCTTTCTAAAAAGCTGGCCTTTAATTTTTCTGTAGTGTGGTATACCGGCTGCAGGTAGCCGCCCTTTTCATTGGCATTGGTAAGCAGCTCCATTTCAGGGTGGGCAATATTAAAGCGGCGGCCGTAGCGGGCGGGCTTGCCAAATACGATGTACTCCATGCCCCGCTGCAAGCGGCGGGCCACCCATTGCCCCCCTTTGAACCACACCAGTTCTACCTCGCCGGTATCATCAGCAAAAATGCCTACCAGCCGCTTTTTGTTGCCTACGCCCACGTTGTCAATGCTTCTGAGCACCCCCCTAAGCTGTATGTGGGGCATGTCATCGGCAATATCTCTGACCTTATAAAACTGGGTGCGGTCTTCATACCTGAACGGGTAGTGCTGCACCAGGTCGCCAAAGGTAAACACCTCTAACTCTTTGTTGAGCAGTTCTGCCTTGCGGGGGCCTACCCCCTTTAAAAATTCAATTTTACTATCAAATGGTGAGGCCAACGGTACGGGTTTTACCAAGCCATTGCGGCATATGTACAACAGGCAGGTAGTGTACTACCTGCCTGTAAAGCGTTGCTAATTTACAACTGAAGGCTTTATAAACCTATTTTGCAAAAGGGGTGTAGTGGCTAAAAGCCGTCGTCATCTTCCTCTTCGTCGTCATCTTCTTCAACGGCAAAGGGGTCAAACTCTTCATCACCCTCGGCCCCGTCTTCACTACCGCCAAAAGTATCGAAGTTGTCATTGGCTGGCATTTGCAGGTCGTAGGGCTCTTGTATACCCAGGTAGTTGCTGCGGAAGCGGTTAATGAAGTCAAGCGTTTCGTCAATGGTGCCATCAACAAATATATACTCACCAATTTTGGCTTTGTTGACGTTGGTTTTCTCTTTAATGATGCCGTTGTAGGTTTCATTAGACGAGAAGGTGAGCAGCCTGTTGGCTTCGTAGTTAAAGTAGTACCAGGTATCAGTACCGAGCTGAATGAACAGGTTAATGGTTTCGTCACCCTCCTGATTCTTCCTGATTTCAAGAAAGCCATCAACAGCGGCGTTAAGGTCATAGGCGCGAATGCCCGACAGGCCAATTTTAGAAGTATTGTACCAGGCCTTGTCAATGTCGTTCCACTTGAGGTCAACATTACTGATGAGTAAAGTGCGGAACAGGCCCTGGCCGGCAGCTACCAGCGGTACATAGTCTTGCACAGAGGCCTCTTCATACAGGGCGGTGTTTTTCTCGCCTATTATTTCAGCAATTTTGTACAGCAGGGCTGTTTTGTCGGGCTCTGCCTCGCCGGGCCCCAGCAGTTCAACGGTTTGCACCATGTCCTGCCCCATTAACTCCTGAGCAGCATCAGGCATGCCGAAGTTTATGCCCAGTAGTACATTAAAGTCAAACGCCCGGTCGTCAAGGTTGCCCTTGCCAGTACCAGAGGCAATCATATCTACTTTGGTTAGCTCTGACAGGAAGTTCATGGGCCCTTCAAAGCTAATGTCTGAGGTGTTTTCGTTGTACTTCAATGAGCGACCCACGTAAGCATCGCCCGCTTCTTTTTCTGGTGAGCCAATGACGTACTGGTTGTTTTCAACATCGTGCCGCAGCATGCCACTGGGTATGAAGAAATCCTGATCGTCTGGGCTTACCTTGTCAGTAATGAAGGTGCTGTACAGGCTATTGGTGCCACTTTCAAAGTGCAGGCCCGCCGTTACGCGCTGGCCGTTTTCAGTTACGCTTTCATCAAAGTTAATGATTACCTCCTGCAGCTCGCCCGTACTTTTGTACTGTATCCAGGTATCGTAGTAGGGTATCTCTTTCAGGTCTAGCTTAACGGCGCCATCAAGCTCAAGGGCCGGCTTATGGGCAAACATGGTTACAGTGCCTTTGAAAATCATACCGGGCGAGATAATGACCTCGTCAATATCCATTACCTGCCCGCTTGATACGGTGTGCAGGGGCACAAACTCATTGCGGCGGCGGCGGCCATCAGTAGCTTCTTCCTGCAGGCTGAAGCTTTCCATTTTAATGTTAAAGGTATCTTGCACGGCATTTACCAGGCGGTAGGTGGCATCGCCCTCAAACTGGTTGCGCGAAATGATTTTAATATTACCGTCAATGAGGTTGTGGTAACCGTTCAGGGTATCTACCTGCAGGGTGGCATTAATCAGCTCTTGTATTTCGGCATTCTCAAAAATGTCAATCTCTCCATTCTCGGGCGTAATGCGTGCATCGGCAATGGTAATGTAGGGTATGCCCGAGATGTTGAGCTTTTGCAGGGCAATGTCATAAACGGCCTCAGTGGCGTTGAATGCAATCGAGTCAAGCTCTTCTCTGGTGGTGTAGAAGTAAGAATCGTTGATGTCAATATTGCTGGGTTTACTCATGGTAACCTTCTGGTCGTGAAGGTCCCAGATGGCGCGAGAGATAGACGTTTTTACCTGCGCATAGGGAAAGTCAATGGCTGCCTGGCCCGATATTTCGGGCCGCATATTGGCCACACCCTCCGTCAGGTTAAAGTCAAGCTTAATGTCATCACCAGAAAGTGCCGGCTTTTCGGGGTTGTCAGACTTAATTTCAAAGCTGGCATGGCGGCTGGTAATATTATCTTCAGTAAAGGTGAACGCGTCTGACTTGGTTTCAGAGCCCCTGGTGAGGAAGTCGCCTTTACCAAACATGCCTTTGGCAGAAAGGATGGCGGTACCATCTAAGGCAGCAGTTTTGCCATAAAGGTCCATGTGCCCATCTTTCTGGTTGGTAATGAAGAGGCTATCCTGGTAAGGCAGCCACTTCATGCTGGCATTGCTTACAAAAGCATCAGGGTAAGAGGTGCCACCCAGGGTGCCTTGCGCTATGCTGGCATCTACGGTATCGGCCGCTACAGAGTCTTGATAATACACAAACTCATTAGAGGCAATATTGCCGCTGAGGTAATCAATTTCGCCAGCCGTGCGCAGGCCGTTGTTATCTAGCCTGAGTGTACCATACACGGTGCCACTGCCCCCGTACAGGTTAAAGCCGCTGGCGGGTATGTCGTGTTCAAACCCCAGCGACTGGTCTGGCA
>CAZXTW010000210.1:0-9012 GCA_964643525.1 uncultured Roseivirgaceae bacterium | reverse complement strand
TATTGGCATCGAAAACGCCGGCCAGGTGGGCCAGGGTAAACTCATAGCCATCGGCTGTTTTGCTGGCTGCCACCAGCTGGCGCACCTCAGTGTCAGTAATGCCATAGGTGGCCAGCTGCTGCTGGTTAACCTGCTGCATAACCGCCCCCAGGCGACTAATAAAGGTAAAGTTAAGGGCTACCGGCTGGTTAAGCAGGCCCTCTTTGCTTGCCTGAGCCACCAGGCGACTGCGCTTTTGTTCATTACTTATGGTTTCTTGGGCTACTGTTTCAGTAAAGGCGTACTGCTCTAAAAAGAAGGTGGCCAGAAAAATGCCAAACCCTGCCAGAAACATTACCAACCCGATTAATCTGATGCTTTTCATGTGTGTTTGTTTGTAGCGGTAAGTGGTTAGTTATCCGAATATGCGCTCAATGATTCCCTTTTTACCCTTCAGGGTTACCTGGTGGCCAGGTTGCTGGCTGTTCCAGGCATTGATAATGTCCTGCTCATAGCGCTTGTAAAACTCTGGGTCAAAATTGGCCTCGCGCAGGTGTTCAAGCACGTAGGTTACAGTTTGCCCGGCAGTAAGCCAGCGGTCAAACACCTCGTGCCGTAGCCTGATGCCAAAGTTGTTAATGCCTATAAACTCAAGTGTGTTTTTGTCATACACAATTTTAATGCAGGCGCGGCCGTCGGGCCGCTCCCAGTAAAACTGTGCTTCGTTGTCGTTGAGCGTGGCTAGCACATAACCGTAAGTCTGGTACTCAATATCAAAAAACTTGGCAGAGTTAAACCATACGCCAGGGGTGTATTCAGTGGGCTTGCCGCAAATGGTATGGGCCACGCACTCGCCCATCATGCGGCCGGTGTACCATACCTGCTCCAGGGGGCGGCGGTGGGGTTTGGGGTTGCGGTGCTGGGCACAGTCACCAATGCTGTATACATCGGGCAGGTTGGTGCGCAGGTGGGCATCAACCAGTATGCCGCGCTGCACCTCAAGTTCGGTACCTTTCAAAAAGTCAATATTGGGGCTTACGCCAGCGGTAAGGCCTACATACTGGCAGGCAATTTCTTCGCCCGTATTGGTTATCACAGCCCTGGCCCTGCCCTGCTCATCAGCCAGGATTTCCTTCAACTCGGCTGAGAGGCGCAGGTCAACCCCGTGCTGCTCACGGATGTGGCGGTTAATCAGGTCAGACTCTTCGGCAGGCAGCACCCCATTCCAGAAGCTGCTTTCACGCACCAGAAAGGTAACCGGTATGTGGCGCGAGTGCAGCATTTCGGCCAGCTCAATGCCTATTAGCCCCCCACCTACAATTACGGCGTGCTTAATGTTTTGTGTGTATTGCTCAATGGCCTGCAGGTCCTGGTAGCTGTACATGCCGCTAACCCCTTTCAGGTCTTGCCCGGGCCATCCAAATTTATTGGGTTTAGAGCCTACTGCCAGCACCAGATCGTCATATTGAAGGCTGCCCCCATTGGCATAGTGCAGGGTTTTGTTGGCATAGTCAACCTTTTCAACAAATGCCCTGACCAGCTCAATGCGGTTCTTTTTCCAGAACCAGTCTTCATAAGGTTTGGTGTTTTGATATTTCATATGGCCCATGTAAATGTACATGAGTGCTGTGCGCGAAAAAAAGTGATCAGTCTCGGCAGAAATAACCGTAATGCGGTGGTTGCTTAGCTTACGGATGTGGCGGGCAGCAGTGATGCCCGATATGCCGTTACCGATAATTACAACATGTTTCATGTGTTTAGTGTTTTGTGTTTAAGCACACATGGCAATGGCCCATGAGCCGGCTATTGGTAGCGCAACAGGCATTAGGCACATATGGGCATTGCGTATAGGCAGCTTGATTTAGGCTTTTTAATGGTTGGTGGTGGTATTTGGGTGCGGGCCCACCTGCGTACTGAGGCACTTGGTACATTGGGTGTTGTAGCAATTTATTAAGGTGCAGCCGCATATTCAAGGGTATATTGTGCTTGACTGGTATTGTAGTTGATATTTTCACAGCTATTTTGCAATAGGGTTATCTAAAACCACAGGCCCAACCATAAAGTACCAAACCGGGCTTACCTGTAAATATGGGAGGTTTATAGCCCTGGCACTGTCAAAATGATGACACTTGCCGACTTGCACAATAGCGTGTAGCCGACTATTGAACAATTTAACCTAAGGGAAAACCGTGGCAATAATTGTGTGAGGAATAAAAAATTTTAGCCAGCTTGCAACCCCAGCCCCAGTTGGCTGTCATTACAGCAACCATGATCAAGAACTCAATAAATGAACAATGTTATGAGATTTACAGTACAAGTTAACTTGCGCGCCTTATTGTTGGTATTGGTAATAGGCTTTGGGGCAGTTCAGGGCCAGGCGCAAGACAGAGAAACCAGAAATGTATCGGGCTTTAGTGCCATAACCATTGGCGGTGCCCTGGAAGTATACATGAAACAGGGCAACACCGAAGGGGTGGAGCTTGAAGGCGAAGACCTGGAAAGTATTATTACCGAGGTGAGCGGTGGCACACTGCGCATTAACCGCAAAGGCAAGAAGTGGGGTTGGAATGTAAAAAAAGTGACCGCCTATATTACTTATAAAAGTATAGACAGGCTGGCCGTATCTGGTGCCTCTGATGTAGAAAGCGAAGGCACCATTACTGCCAAGGATTTTGACCTGGAGTTGCAGGGTGCCTCATCAGTTAGCCTTCGCATTGAAACTGGTGAGCTGAAAGGTGACGTACAGGGAGCCAGTAAAGCCAAAATAAAAGGCCGTTGCAACAATCAGGATATAGTTATTCAGGGTGCCTCTAAGTATGATGCAGAAGATTTAGAGAGCAAAGATGTGTACATCAGATCATCTGGCGCCAGCACGGCTTACATACGTGCTACCGGTGAGTTAGATGCACGAGCTGGTGGTGCAAGTACCATCAGGTATGGTGGTAACCCCGAACGCGTTAATGTTGATTCATCTGGCGCCAGCACTGTAAAAAGAATGTAACCCGAAGTTTAATACACCCTATATATATAAGGTGTATCAAGAGAGCCACAACTGCTATTAGCCGTTGTGGCTTTTGTTTTGGTACAGATTTAGTAAGCTTTGGGCAGCGGCTGTTGCCGATACGGCCCCTGCCTGCACTTGCTTTAATTGCTGGCTCAGGGCGTTGGCCACCCCCTCATTGCGGTAAAAGCTGTTTCTGAGGCTTTCGTCAATGACTTCGTACATCCACTGCGTTTGCTGCTGCTGGCGGTGGCGAGCCAGGTGCCCACCTGCCTGTAACTGCTGGTGGTGCTTCATAACGAGCTGCCACACTGCATCAATACCGCTATTGGCCATTGCCGAACAGGTAATGACCTCTGGCACCCAGCCAGAGTCAGTTGCTGGAAATAAATGCAGGGCTGCTTTGTATTCTGCCTTGGCCCTGTTGGCGGCCTTCACATTGTCGCCATCGGCCTTGTTAATGGCAATGGCATCAGCCATTTCCATGATGCCCCGTTTAATGCCCTGCAGCTCATCGCCAGCACCAGCCAGCATTAACAGCAGAAAAAAATCTACCATACCATGCACGGCTGTTTCAGACTGCCCCACCCCTACCGTTTCAATGATGATTACATCAAAGCCAGCCGCCTCGCACAGCAACATGGTTTCGCGGGTGCGGGCACTTACCCCACCCAATGAGTAACCCGTAGGCGACGGGCGGATGTAGGCTGCCGGGTTGTGCGCCAGGGCCTCCATACGTGTTTTATCGCCCATAATGCTGCCCTTGGTTTTTTGGCTGCTGGGGTCAATGGCCAGCACAGCCAGCTTTTTGCCTAGGCCGGTTATGTAAGTGCCAAAGGCTTCAATAAAAGTGCTTTTGCCTACACCAGGCACCCCTGTAATGCCCAACCTGACCGAATTACCCGTATGAGGCAACACCTGCTCAATAATTTGCATGGCAAGTGCATTATCAGCCGGCAGCTTACTTTCTACCAAAGTAATGGCCCTGCTTAGCAGCACCCTGTCTGCTTTTAAAATGCCTTCAACATAGGTATTGACCGGTAAGCGTTTTCTGCTCATGGCGATAAAGATAAGCGATATTTGCTATTGTAATTGCCAAACGATAAATTGAAAACAAGTAGTACCAAATCAATAAACCAACCAATTGTAGACTTATGGGCCGAAAGTTCTGGACAGACTGTGTGCTGGGCACTGGTTTTATATTTTTTTTAATGTGGCTGTTTAGCAGCGTGGCTGCCTTCCAGGTGTTTGATGCATTTGACCCAATAGCTGAAGCATTGGGCGACTTAGAAATTACTGATTATGCTTTTAATGAGTTGCGCGAAGACCCCGCAGCAGATACCAATGTGGTGGTGGTGAATATTGGCAACCTGGCCCGGCGCGAAGTGGCCGAACAGATTAATATTATCAACCAGTATGAGCCAAAGGTAATAGGCATAGATGCTTTTTTCTGGAAACCGAATGAGTTCGACCCCATTGGTGACATTTTGTTGAAGAATGCCCTGGAAAGCACAGAAAACCTGGTTTTGGTGAGCAGCCTGGACAAGTATGACCCCAAGTCAAACCGGTATACGGCTATAAGAAAGAGCGATACCATGTTTCTGAAAAATGCCAATACCGCCTATGCCAATTTAACCACCAACGCCATGTTTCAGGAAGACCTGAAAAAGGTGCGTGGCTTTTTACCAAACTACGAGATTGATGGTGACCAACACTATGCCCTGGGGGTGAAGCTGGCCACGTATGTATCACCTGAGAAGGTAGAAAAGTTTTTGGCCCGTGACAATTATAATGAGCTGATCAACTTTAAGGGGAATATTTTTGACCCCTTTAACAGGTCAAATTATAAAGGACAGTTCTCAGCCCTGGATATAGACGAAATATTGAAGCAAGACTTTGACCCAGCCGCGATTAAGGACAAAATTGTTATCATGGGCTTTTTAGGCAATAATATTTTTAATGCGCCTTCATGGAGCGATCGCTTTTTTACGCCCATGAATTATAAGATTGCCGGCCGCTCAAACCCCGATATGTTTGGCGTGGTGGTGCATGCCAATATTGTATCTATGATTTTATACGATGACCCTTTGAATACAATGACCGACACCATGGGCTTGATTATGGGCATCATTATATGTTTTTTGAATGTAATGGTCTTTACCTGGATATATTATAGACTACCTAAATGGTATGATGGCCTCACAAAGCTGATACAACTGGTTGAGATATTGGTCATTATGTTTTTGGTGGTGATTATTTTTAATTACTTCAATTACAAGCTAAACCCATCGGTTACCCTGTTTAGTGTAGCACTGGCCAGTGACTCGTTAGAAGTGTTTTTTGGCGTTATAAAGAACTTATTTAATAAGCAAGAGCGGCGGAACTTATTCAAGCTACAGAAGGTAGCTAAGTGAAAGAATAAGAATAATTAAATATTTTTTTGCATATTTTGGTTACCTTTGTTACCAATTACGTATAAAGAGTATAAACCATTAGAATAGTTGGTTTAGCTTATCACAATACCGAGAATAAGTTTAACTATTTAGCTACTACTTACTACCTTACTATTGCATTAGATAGGTGTTAATGAGTAAATTTGGAGAATTGCATTAGTATTGTAGGCATATTGCGGTATGCGTAACCTATGTAAAAAGACTATTTACTATAAATTTTTCTGAAGATCATGAAAACGCTTTATTCGACAATTCTTGTTGCCTTGTTGGTTTTAGCTTCGCAGAGTTCTTTCGCACAGGGTTTTGTATTTAAAGTTTTGGCCAATAAAGGTGAAAACCAAGTAAAGCCCAAAGACAGTGCTTGGGAGCCGCTAAAAACAGGTGGCACGTTAAACTCAGGAGACGAATTAAAGGTCTCTCAGAATTCATACCTCGGTTTGGTACACTCGTCAGGTAAAACCTTAGAGTTGAGCACTGCCGGTGATTTTGATGTAAACGAATTGGCATCATCATTAAGCAGTGGTGGCTCAAGCGTAGCCAGCAAGTATGCTGACTTTGTGCTGAACTCAATGAAGGGCAGTGCTGAGGTTGGCAACAACCAGCAGGCTACCGGGTCAGTAAGTCGCGAATTAAATTTTGATAGCTTTGGTGATGAGAACGCGCCTTCTGTATTCTCGCCCAGCTCAGTAGAGGCATATAATGCCAATACTATTGTACGCTGGAGCAAGCCTAAGAATGTAGAAGACCCCACCTATGTGGTACAAATCAGAAACATGTTTGATGAAGTGGTTTTCAGCTCAGAAACCAAAGAAACAGGCATGAAGATTGAACTGAGTGAAGAGTTCTTTACCTCACAGCGTCTGGTAATATTGAATGTATTGCTGAAAGACAATGACGAAGCCCAAAGTGGAGACATTGGCATTAGGCTATTAGGTGGTGAAGAAGCTCAGGGTATTAAAAACGAGTTAAGCTCTATCAGTGCTGAGCTAAACAGTGAGTCTGCCTTGAACCAGTTGTTGCTCGCCTCTTTCTATGAAAAGCATAGCCTGATCTTAGATGCCATTGCCTGTTACGAAAAGGCGATTAGACTGGCCCCTGAGGTTGAAGATTTCAAGAGCATGTACATTGAGTTCTTAATTAGAAATAACCTAGGCAAATAGGTAATACAAACAAGGAATATAATAGTCGATAGTTATATATATGATAGGTTGCTCTTAGTTGAGCAACCTATTTTTTTGTATCCTGTTCACCTAGACCTGTCATGTTTACCTGTTACATGCCCCCTGCTGACAGTTTTTATGCTAGCGATGAACTGAGAATGAATTGTGAGGTAGTTAGTACTATAGATGGTTACTTGGCCATAGCGTAAACCTCAGCAATACCCTGAAGTACATACAGCTAACGAATTGAGGGTAGCCATGCCCCAGTTAAACCTGGCCGAAATAAATATGCCATTGCTATAGCCGCACATGGAGGGCCTTAGCAATGGCATATTTTATAAGATATACGAATGGCGCAGTTGGTACCTGCTATGGCTTAATCCATACCCATCATAATAAAGGCACCCCAGAAAATTGGGTGGCGGTATTCATTTCTGATTTCTTTCTTGGCTTCAACAAAAGCCTGGCGCTTATCGCCAGTAGTGAGCCATTTGGTATAAAACTTAACCATAAGCTTTTGTGTAGCCTCGTCAGAGACCTTGAAAAGGCTCATTACCAGTGTTTTGGCCCCAGCTACCAGAAATGCTCGCTGTAACCCGTACACCCCTTCACCAATCTGTATATCACCCAGGCCGGTTTCGCAGGCGCTTAGCACCACCAGATCAGTATTGTCAAGGTTAAGGTTCATGGCTTCGTAGGCAGTTAAGATGCCACTTTCAATATTGTAGTTAAAGGTGGTTTTGTTCAGCAGGTCGCCGGCCCCACTAAGCAGCAGCCCCGACCGCAGCATAGGGTTTTCAGCCTTTTTGCTTTCATCGGCCGAAATATCATCAACCGCTTTAAGCTGTTCAGTAGGCGTAAAAAAGCCGTGCGTGGCTATGTGAAACACCCTTGGGTTATCAATTAGCTTCACACTGTCTTCACTGGCCAGGGCTTCCAGATAATCCTGAATAACCCAATCGTTGGCTATAAGCAGCGTACGTAGGTCGTCAATTTCTTTTTGTGTGCCGGGCAGCTGGCTCACTACCTTTTTGCCAGTTGTTTTACCCCTGGTCTCTGCTATGCCCTTGGCACTGGCCGAAAGGTAAAACTTAGGGTTACCAAACATAATGGCGCTGTTTTTACCTTCCCACGCTTTTTCAGTTTGCTGGCGTTTCAGGTAAATGTCTTTGGTGTTGCTTAGCAGTACTATGTTAGAGTTATCAAGTACAAACTTATTATCATCTACAGGTATGGCCTCCAGATTAATGCGGTTGTAGGCCCCATCGGCAGAGATGTAGAGGGTAGAGGCGGTGCCTATCTTATCGGCAATAGGCTTCCAGTACACGGGGTACGAGTAGGTATCAGTAAACTTATACTTGATGCTGTTGCGGTAAAAGCTGAGGTACTTATGCTCCAACTCGGCCCCGTTAGGTAGCAGGATGAGCTGTGGCTTGCTTTTTTTCTCTTTGGTAATGTACAGCACAGCATACAGTACAGAATCAGTAAAGTCATGGTCAAAGTAGCGGAACCGCACCATTTCAATAGCTACTTCGTTTTCTTTCAGGGCATCCTGCACATTTTCCCATGTAACTGTGTTGCTTTCAAAGCTTGACCCAAACAGGGTTGATTTCTCGCTAATTTCTTTTTCAAGCAGCTCAACCTGGCGTGACAGCTCTGTGGGGTTAATGCTGTTTTCCTGTAGTTGCTCATTACTCATAGAAAGCGCCTGCGTCAACACTTCTTTCTTAATTAACCACTCAGCATATTTGCCTTTGAGTGCTTCGTCGTCACTGTTCATTATGCTGCGGCGCATTTTGATAGATGAGTTTAACAACAGCGACTTGGTAACCAGGGCATTGTTGTACACCTTACCCAGTATGTTTTTGTCGTTGGCTGCCTCGTTAACCGCTATGGTATTGTAAAACTCAAAGTCGGGCTTGATGGTGTTCCAGAACTTGGCCTTTTCCCGTTCGCTCAAGGCCGGGAAAAATGTTTTGATAAACGAATTGTAGTTGTAAATGGCCTCTTCAATATAATCTTTGGTTTTCTTCAGGTCCCCTTGCATGTAGGATACCTTACTCAGCTTAGAGAGCACCTTTACATATTCAGGGTGGTTGTCGTTAAACTTGCGCTCGTACAGTTTACGTGCTTTGTTGTACTCTTCCTGTGCGGTTTCATAGTTGCGCTGCTGGTAGTGCAGGTCGCCCTTTAGCACATATATACTGGCCAGGTTAATATTGTTGCGCCTGCCCAGGCGGTTTTCCCAAATGCGCTCGGCCTGCAGCAGCAGGGCCATGGCACGGCGGGTATCGTTTTGCCTAATGTAGTTACCGGCCAGCGACTTGAGGTTTTCGGCATAAGCAGGCGAGGCCGTACCCAGCTTGTCGGTAATGATTTGCTGCGCTTCTTTTAGTAGCTGGTCTATCTGCTGAGGGTC
>CAZXTW010000209.1:0-9019 GCA_964643525.1 uncultured Roseivirgaceae bacterium | reverse complement strand
TCAGGCTTACTTAAAAATTGAAACTGATGTCAAGCTATTTAATAACCAGATACAATACTTTGCTGAAGCATTGTACGATGCTGAAGTTTTGAATCGTAAAGATAAGAGCCATTACGAGGCTTTGGCAAAAGCCTATGTATTTGGCAGGTTTCCTGATGGTACCCCTGTGCTACAGGCATCAAAAGAGGAAAAAAGGGAGGTTATTGAAAACAACTTCAATTATTTTAAAGATGACGCAGGCAGCAAATGCCCATTCAGCGCCCATATAAGAACAGTCAACCCTAGAATTAACACAAAAGACCAACAAAATGATTTTTCTAAATTAATACCACAACCAAGAATTACACGGCGGGGTGTTAATTATACCGATGAGGTTAAAAATACAAAGGGTATGTTGTTTGTATCCTTGCAGAGCGACCTAAACAACCAGTTTGAATATATTCTTAAAGCCTGGGTAAATGGGGGCTGGTCGTCTACATTGGGTTCTGGGGTTGATTCAGTTCTAGGCCCCAGAAAAGATCAAGACCAAAGTGAGGTTCCACTGGCTAAATTTCGCGGACTAAGACCAGAAGTTGGTAGAGGCAGCTTTTACCCCAAATATTGGGGTGACTATAATGACAAAACAGCCAACTATATGCCCAATTCAGCTTTTCTAAGTTATAGTTTTGCAAAGCCCATGACTGTTATAGGCGGGTTTTATTCTTTTTTGCCAAGTATTGAAACACTCAAAGCATTTAGCCAGCTTGGAATTCACTATGACAATGCTCCTTCAATTCCTAAAAACAGCAATGCCGGCCAATATGGTTGGGCGTACTGGGACCCTAAAATAACGGCTGGAAAACATGCACCTACATGTATCAGAACCTATGCCACTGCAATTAGAGCATTAATTACTGAAATGATGACTGACCCAACCTTCTACGAGGCAGTTATACGGCATCCAGAAAAGGAAATATTTGAGTTTTTCTATCAGAAGCGGTATGAGCCTGCTCATTCTGAACATATTTCGTTTCTGATTGGTGAAAAGTTTGAGGTTTACCAAACCAACGGTAGAACCAATATAGTATACAAAGCCCCTCTCAAACTTAATCATGTTATTAATACATTGCAAAACAATACGGTGGCAACTCTTCTGGCCAGTGCGTGTGCTCAGCAAAACATTACTGCTGAGCAATACCAGGGCTATACATACAAGCAAAAATTAGAAATGTTAAAAATGCCTGATTTTGTAGAACATGTTTACCCCATTGACCAGCATTTAGAAAGTATTGCGCATAGCAGTGATATTTTGTTCTTTATCTGGTAGCACCATACAATAGTGAAGCAAACAAGCGTACCTACCTATAAACCCCTAAATGCATTTAACAGTGCATTTAGGGCTACAAGTGCAGCCAAAGTATTGGTAGTAGGGCAAGAGAGTTACGATTTTGAAGTAAGGCTTGGCCAGGGTGCTGAGGCTATTGATGTGCTCACAACTACCAGAAGCACAAATGCCATAGCTCAGCAGCTTATACCCCGGTTAACTCAAAGCCCCACCATGGTAACAAACGGGTTTGACCTGGCAGGTTTACATGCTTACTTTAATTACAATTATGCCAGGGCAAGGGCCACCATCAGGTCGGTTAACCTTGAGTATGATAATATTCATGTACCTCAAAACATACTTTACCCAAGCATTACATTTGGTTTGCATGCACATAAAGCTGATAAACTTAAATGTGGCATCTTAACACTATTGAATTTATATAGTGGCGCCAGCCACCACATAGCTCACAAAATCATCTCATTTCTTGGGCGGCTTAAGCAACCCATACATGATTGTTACCTGGGGTTTATGCTTAGCAGGCACAACTTTAAGGGCATTCGGTTTTGTGTGGCTTGCCCCAAGCCATTTATAGGCAACCATTTGTTGCAGCTATTGGGCAAACCCTGGCAGGGTTCTCCGGTATTTACCCATGGGCTGTTGCTTGAACGGTTGGCCTACAGCACCCTTATGCATTTTAATTTAAGTGAAGACCAAACCATTGAGCAAATAGGTATAGAATTTAACTTTAACTACCCAGGCGACGATAAGGCGCATCAACAAACTGCCATTTCAGAAGCCTTGCAGTTACTGATTAGCCTGGCACTTTGTACAGAAGCCAAAAGCCAGGCAATTACAGGGGCACAAGGGTGGGCACCCAAGGGTACTATAACACCAGTTTTATTGAATAACAAAGACGGAAATCAATATTACATGCTCAGGGCAATCAGTAGTATTAAACTTATATTTAGTAAAACAGGCATAAAGCTGGCAAAAGCCTATTTAAGAACAATACTTTAAGGCTAACAACGCGTGGTAATGGAGCAAACTTTACATAAGGGCCAAAGGCATACCCTAATTAAAAAGGTTGAGTTGAACAACCAGCAATTGGTACTTAAAACGTTTACGCGTAATCATTACACCCCTCAAGAGTTTGGTATACTTAAAAATGAATATGATATAACCCAGGGTTTACCAGTTAAAGGCGTGCGCAAGGCCCTTGGCCTTATTCAAGGGCCAAAGCCCTGCTTAAAATTAGAATATATTGAAGGCCACAACCTGACAAGGTTAATCAATGGTGGCACGTTTGACTTTGAGCAGACACTCAGCATCATGATTTCAATGGCGCATATAGTAGCACAGCTGCACGACCATTCAATCATACATAAAGACATTAGCCTGCCCAACTTTTTAATTGAGGCAAATACAAATCACATTTTCCTCATTGACTTTGGTTTGGCTACGGTCGCATCAACTGAAACGCTGCCGGTAGTTGCCCCAACACTTTTGCAGGGCAACTTACGCTATATATCGCCAGAGCAAACAGCCCGAACCAACCGCGCTGTTGATTACCGCTCTGACCTGTATTCACTGGGCATTTGTTTTTATACCTTATGTGCTGGTCAATTTCCCTTTACTGGTACTACCCCTGCTGAGCTGGTTCATGCACATTTAACACAGCAGCCTTCAACCATCACCTCGGCAATACCTGGCTACAACCAGTCAATAACTCAAGTAATCTTGAAATTAATAAGCAAAGACCCAGAAGATCGGTACCACTCTGCCTGGGGGCTGCTCTATGATTTAAAAACATTACAACAACAAGGTAATGGGGCGCACTTTCAGCCAGGCACCCACGATATTGCCTTGACTAACCCAATTTCAGGCAAGTATTACGGGCACGAGGCCTCCATTCACAAACTCAACAGCATGCTGGCCAGGCGGGGTAGCCAGGGCGGTATGGTACTTATTAAAGGCCAGTCAGGTACAGGCAAATCACGGCTGGTACAAGAGTTATTTAAGCAAAGCGCCTATTATGAAAGCTGGTTGTTAGCAGGTAAGTTTGAACAGGGTAACCATCACAAACCTTACACCGCATTATCGCAGGTTATTGATGCATTAACCAGGCATATCCTGGCAGAGGGTACAGAAAACCTTAAGTTATGGCAGGCTGCACTGCGCCAGGCCGTTGGGCTTTCCGGTCAAATGATTATTAATATTTGCCCTCAATTTGAGCAATTGGTTGGCCCTCAACCCCCATTGCCGCAAGGTGGTGGCAATGATTTACTCACCAGGTTTAAACAAACTGTTCGTGACCTTTTTCATGTGGTCGTATCTTTTGGCAGGCCTGTTGTTTTCTTTTTTGATGACCTGCAATGGGCTGATCAACCCAGTACAGAAACCATTGAAAGCCTGGCCCACCTCACTGGCAAGTACCCCTTTTTACTAATTACCGCTTTTCGAGACAGCAATGAGGCCAAGGCACACACGGCAACTTTTATTGAGTCTTGTCAAGAAAACAAAGCTGCCATTACTCTTGAAATGCCACTATGGTCTGTCACAACAATACAGCAGTTTTTGCAAGACTCTTTCAAACACAACCAGTTTAACACTTTAAAGCTGGCGGGTATTATCTTCAATAAAACCGCCGGAAACCCCCAATTTGTCAAAGAGCTTACCTACGAGCTGATTTTACGTGGTTACATCACCTTTAACCGTGACGCGTTTCACTGGCAGGGTGACCTCTCTCAGGTAGATCAAGTGCCGGTATCGGCCAACGTATCAAAGCTCATGCAAAGCCGGTTAACTCAACTAAATAACCGGCTGGTTAACGCTTTGCAATTGTTGTCATGCATAGGTTACCAGTTTACCCACCAACAATTTGAATTAGTCAATGAATTAAACCAGCCAGAAACCGTAGAGCTACTTCAACAGCTGTGTGGTTTGGGGTACCTATTAAATTATGGCACCCACTACCAGTTTGCCCACGATGCTTTGCAGCAATCAGTATATGAAAGCCTGGGCAACAGGGCTCAAAAAATTCATTATTCAATTGCAATACATACTATAGGGCAGGCAGCCTTAAACCCTGAACAAAAGTTTCAGGCTGCCCATCAGCTCATGTGTGCAGCCAACCTGATTGAAAAGGCAAAGTATGTACAAATAGCCCGTTTTTTACTTGATGTAGCCCAACTGGCTTACAAAAGCATAGCATATGCCCAATGCCACAGGTACCTGTCAGTAGCCAAAAAGCTTTTAAATACCAATACTGAGTTGGCACCATTAAAATGGGAGGTACAACTACTTAACGGGCAGGCGTTGGCCTTTTTGGGTGATAATGCCCAAAGCGAGTCTGAATTTAAAGATGCCATTCAATTGGCTCAAAACAGGCAACAGCAGGCCTTGAGCTATTTCTGGCTGTGCTCAATGACAGATACACACTTCCATGATTTTAATAAAGCAATAGAAACTTCAATTCACGCCTTACTTCAATTTGACATCAGGCTTGAACAAGACCTGCCAGCCATTGAAAAAGAGCTGCCAGCACTTAGGGGCCAGGTAGAAGCATTAATGAAAATGCACCACTTCAAGCCTTATACATGGCAACAGGCCAGCCATGATGATCAAACCATTTTTAAAATTATTGGCACATTGGTGCTTACCTGTTTTGTGGCCAACAAAACTTTAATGGAGTTTTATGTGCTCCGGGCAATCCTACTCACCTCTCAGAAAGGCCTAACTTTTGCAGCGCTTGAGGGGGTATTTCCCTCATATGTGATGTTGCTAATGTATACTGGTAAAGTACAGGAGGCTATTTCAATTAGCGAGTTTATTGTACAAAAAGTAAAGTTATTTGAAGCTGATCATAATACTTTTAACGTAACCAGCTTTTTACACTCGGTAAGTTTGTGTTGGAAGGTGCCCTTTCATGAGGTAGAACAGCATTTAACTGAGGCAGCCCATGTGTGCAGGTTAAAGGGCGAAAGCCGTTTTGCCTGGGGCAGTTATTTAACCTTAAAAGGTAAATCTATCTACAAAAGCAAAAGCGTGCCTGATATTGAAGCGCGTATTGCTACCTATTATGACTATGTTGAAAACAACCTGAATTACTTTCTTGGCTTTAGGCCATGGGATGAACAACTGGTACAAAAAATTAAGGGTGACGTGGCTGCTACCTGGCATGGCATGGCTGACCTGAAACAGCTGGCCGATTCAATTTTTCCTGAAATGGGGGTGTACCTCATCACACAAACCGTGTTGATACACCTGGTATTTGATGAAAACCAGCAGGCTGCCCAGGCTCAAAAAACAGGGCGCCAGGTGCTTCAGGAAGGTGCCAGTTTATCAGACCTGATTAAGGGGCTGTACCTGTTCAATGCACAGTTTATTAGCCTTGCCGGGTTTGATAAAGGCGCCCTAAGCCAGCATGAGCTCACTTCATTTCATGATGAGCTGGCCTACTGGGCCAATGAAAACCCAAGTACATTTGGCGTGCCCTATAGCTTGTTACAGGCGTTTGAAGCACAACAGGCAGGTAAGTTTACCCAGGCTGTGGCAGGCTATGTAGCGGCTATACAATTAGCCAGGCAATATGAATTTAACTTATGGCAGGGGTGGGCCAACGAGTTGCTGGGGCAACTCTATGCACAGCAGGGGCTCAATGGCATTGCCCGCGGGCATTATATTGAGGCCTACCATGTATACCGGCAAATGGGGGCCAGCGGCAAGGCGCGCCACGTACTTGAGGTACGCCTGCATGGTGCTATAGACGAGCTGGGCTTTGACATGAGCCCTGCCACAACAGGCACCTTTGCAACTACCGAGATGAAAGGCAGTTACCTTGACATCAACACCATGCTTAGGGCCACAAGGGCCATTTCTAACGAAATACAGTTGGGCCAGCTGCTTGTTAAAATGATCAACTTTGTAAAAGAAAGCGCCGGTGCCCAGCGCAGCTTTTTGATTTTACAAAGGCAGGGGCAGTGGGTTATTGACGCTGCCGACAGCCATGGCCAGGTAAGCGTGTTGCAGTCAGTACCCATCAAAGATGCGGGCCAACATGCGGCACTATTGCTCTCGCTAGAGGTAGAGCACTTTGTGCTGCGCACCAATGAAACGGTTATTCTGGGTGATGCTACCAACGAGCCTGGCCAATTTCAGCGTACTGCTTACATAACCCGGCACAAACCAAAATCGTTGCTATGCCTGCCATTGGTACAGCAGGGGCAAATTGAGGGGTGCATTTACCTTGAAAACAACCTGGCCACCCATACTTTTACTGAAAGCCGCCTCAAGGTGCTAAGCATGCTGGCTGCACAGATGGCCATTTCAATTAAAAATGCCAGGATGTACGAAACCCTGGAAGTAGAGGTGGCCCACCGAACAGCAGAGCTAAGCAACCAGAAAGAGGCACTGCAAACCACCCTTGAAGATTTAAAAAGTACCCAAAAGCAACTGGTAGAGGCAGAAAAGATGGCCTCATTAGGTGTATTAACAGCTGGTATTGCCCATGAAATTAACAACCTGGTTAACGTCATCAACTCAACCACGGTGGCTTTAGAAGCCAAGCTTAACCAATACGTTCATGGCAATGACCAGATTGCCCAATACGCACTTGAGCAGCTGGATACCACGCAGCAGGCCGCAATAGAGCAAATAAAGGTTACCGGTAAGCTTACCCGCAACAAAGAAAAAATTTATAACCAGCTGCAACGTATAAAGGTAGGTGCAGAGCGCACTGAAGAAATTGTACAGGGGCTGAGGTCATTTTCAAGGGTAGACCACCAGGGCGAGCGCGTGCCTGTTGACCTGCACCAAGAGCTTGACGCTACCTTAATGCTCATTAAAAAGCAATTGATTAACCATAAGGTGGTTAAACAGTATGATCACGGCCTGCCCATGGTAGAGGGCTTTCCCGGGCAGTTAAACCAGGTATTTATGAATGTGCTGCGCAACGCGGCAGAGGCTATGGAGCGGCCAGGCACCATTACCGTTAAAACAGGCCTGACCGGTAGCAACCGGGTGGTAGTGGCCATTACTGATACCGGCCCAGGCATTGATGAGGGCGTGCTTAATAAAATATTTGAGCCTTTGTTTTCTACCAAGCGAGGCAAGGGTACAGGTTTGGGGCTGTATATCTCTTACGGCATAGTTCAAAAACACCAGGGCGCTATTAAAGTCAATACCAAATTGGGCCAGGGCACCACTTTTGAAATTGAGCTACCCACAAGCTAAACCGGTTATTCAGGCTTTTTATTTAATATTTCCCTAAATGGTAATTCTCTTGTGGTATACCGGGGTATTGGTATTGGCTGGGTGGAGGTGTCTTTACACTGTAGGTGGGGGCTTTGGCTGGTTGGTCAAGAGGGGTGGCCAAGCCTGGAAGCGGCAAACAGTAGGGGAGGTTTGGTGTGTGGGTATCTATAGGCAAGGTATGCAGCTCCCTATAGGCAAGGTAGTAGCCCCCCCTAAGGTAGCAACAAACGCAAGTTGCGTTTTAAACAATCGCAACTTGCGTTTTGAAATTTCGCAACTTGCGATTCATCCAATCGCAAGTTGCGTTTAGAAAAATCGCAACTTGCGTATGTAAAAACGCAACTTGCGAATAAACAGATCGCAACTTGCGTTTGGTGTGTTTTAAGTAAGGTGTATTGCCTTTTGTGGCCTTTACCATGTATAATAGTAGGTTCGCCACATTGTTGAATAGGGCAGGACCAATTTTTAGGGTTACTCCGCAGTGTACCATTTTTTAGAATAGCCTGTCAGGTATTTACCTCGCTCAGACCGCTGGTAGGTTACTTCAAACTGGTATTCGCCGGCGGGTAAATCTTTCGGTACCTGAAACACCAGCTTGCTGGGTTTGCTGATCACCAACAGGGGAATGTGGAACCGCTCGCCCTCGCGGCTTACTGCATACAGGCCCTGCTCGGGGTCATCGGTGTTCACCTTCAGGTTAAAGCCACTCAGCTTGCCAATGCTGCCGGGCACAATTACGCTTGAGCTTTCATCGGCCACATCGTGGTAGCGCTCAATCATCGGGATGTACTGCCCCCCTTTGGTTACGCGGGTGGGTACAAAGTGCTTGAGGCGTTTGCGCAGTACCTTGCCTTCGGTGGCCTGCAGCTTTACCTGGTGCTTGTCAGTATCAAAGCGTTCGTATTTATCTTCAAACGTGCCCTTAATGACCAGGGCCATATTTACCAGGTCAAGGTTAATGCGGTAGCCCTGCTTTAGCCTGTCGGTCAGTACCTCTAGCAGCAGGTTTAATACGCCAATAATCATTTCGCGGCTCATGCCGCTGTTGCGTTGCAGCATTTCCAGGATTACCTGCTCCTGGTCAAGGCTGTCGCGGTAGCTGGGCTGGCCGTGCAGCGTTTTTGTGTTGCCCAGGTTGCTCTGTTGTAAGTAGTACTCAAGGTTCATGGCACTTGTTGGTTAGTGAATACATTGGTTTGTTCAGTGCCGAAAAATAAGGTTTTCTAATGAATAATTAATAAGGAATAGACGCTCTTGAGAATTATGAGTTATTAGTTATGAATTATGAGTAAGCTTGAAGAATGATGAGCAAGCTTGAAGAATTAGGAGTGATGAGTTATGAATTATGAGTTAGCTTAAAGAATTATGAGCAAGCTTGAAGAATTAGGAGTGATGAATTATGAATGATGAGTAAGCTTGAAGAATGATGAGCAAGCTTGAAGAATTAGGAGTGATGAGTTA
>CAZXTW010000208.1:0-9027 GCA_964643525.1 uncultured Roseivirgaceae bacterium | reverse complement strand
ACCCACTCATCAGTCCTAACACATACCCCACCACCCTCCCTAACACATCCCCCCCTACAATTACCCCCCCAAAAAAATCATCACTCATAATTCATAACTAATAACTCATCACCCTCCCCAACTCATAACTCATAATTCATAACTCATCACCCTCCCCAACTCATCACTATCAACATTCATAACTCATCACTATCAACCTTTTGCCATGAGCTTTTCAAGTGCTTTTGGGGCTTGCAGGGTTTCTTTTCTAATCTTTTCCTGTAGCTTAATAAAGCCACCTATCAGCGCTTCCGGGCGGGGTGGGCAGCCGGGCACATACACATCTACCGGTATAATGGTATCCACACCCTTTACCACATGGTAGCCATGTTGCCAGTAGGGGCCACCACAGTTGGAGCAACTGCCCATTGAAATCACATACCGTGGCTCGGCCATTTGCTCATACAGGCGGTGCACCCGGTCGGCCATCTTAAACGTAACTGTGCCGGCCACAATCATCACATCGCTTTGCCGGGGCGAGGCACGCGGAATAATGCCAAACCGGTCAAGGTCATAGCCGGTGGTATAGGCGCCCATCATTTCAATGGCGCAGCAGGCCAGCCCAAAACCCATGGGCCACATACTTGACAGGCGAGCCCAGTTAATCAAATCATCTACCTTGGTAACAATAATGCCACCGTTACCAAACTGGTGGTCTAACAATCCCATAGCGGTACAATTTATTCAGTGGCTACCGGCACCTGCGGTGCAGGTGCTTTACTGCTGGCATACTGCTCGTTAAGCTGGGCATACAACTGCTGGGGCACCTCACCGGCATAATCGGGTGTTTGTGGGGCAGGCTTTACCCAGTCTAACAGCCCCTTGGCCCATACATAAGCCAGGCCAAGGCCCAGAATACCAATAAAAATTACCATCTCAACCAATGAAAACCAGCCCCACAGCCCACCAGTAGCGTTTATAAGGGTTTCATTGCCAAAAACAGTAGCCCACGGAAACAGAAAAACAATCTCAACATCAAACAGTAAAAACACCAGTGCCACAATATAAAACCTGATGTTAAAGCGCCCCCAGGCACTGCCGGCTGGCTCTTCACCACATTCATACGTAGTGAGCTTCACAGCATTGGGCCGGTTGGGGCGCACCAGCCAGGCCGTAACCAGCCCCCCAACTACAAACACAATACCGCCTATTAAATACAGCAGCACCGTGCCAAATTCTGATACCTGTTGGTGTTCCATCCTGTTGTTGCTTCTAATTCAAAATCAATTTAGCCCACAATGGCCAAGGCTCAAAAAAAAAGCCCTGCTTGGCAGGGCTTTTTTTTTGAGGAAGAACACACCCTACATGTTCTTGATGATTTCATCACCAAACTCAGAACACTTCAGTAAGGTTGCGCCGTCCATCAGGCGGTGGAAGTCATAAGTCACCTTCTTTTCAGAAATAGAGGCTTCCAGGCCTTTGTATATCAGCTGTGCGGCCTCTACCCAGCCCAGGTGCTCAAGCATAAGCGCACCAGAGAGGATTACAGAACCGGGGTTTACTTTGTCTTGACCGGCATACTTCGGGGCAGTACCGTGGGTAGCCTCAAAAATGGCGTGGCCGGTTACATAATTAATATTGGCGCCGGGGGCAATGCCAATACCACCTACAATAGCTGCCAGGGCGTCACTCACATAGTCGCCGTTCAGGTTCAGGGTGGCTATTACTGAATACTCGGCAGGGCGTAACAAAATCTGCTGTAAAAAGGCATCGGCATTCGAGTCCTTCACAATAATCTTACCAGCAGCCACAGCAGCGTCTTGCGCTTTGTTGGCGGCATCCTTGCCTTCTGCCTCAGCAATGCGGTCGTACTGTGCCCAGGTAAAAGTATGGTCACCATACTCACGCTCGGCCAGCTCATAGCCCCAGTTTTTAAAGGCACCTTCCGTAACCTTCATGATGTTGCCCTTGTGTACCAGGGTAACCGAAGGTTTGTTGTGCTGTATGGCGTACTCAATGGCACCGCGTACCAGGCGCTCAGTACCTTCAACAGAAACAGGCTTGATGCCTATTGATGAGGTTTCAGGAAAGCGGATTTTGCTCACGCCCATTTCACCTTGTAAAAAGCGCTTTACTTTTTCCACCTCTTCAGTACCGTGCATGTATTCAATACCGGCGTAAATATCTTCGGTGTTTTCACGGAAAATCACCATATCAGTTTTACCGGGTTCTTTTACCGGCGAGGGGGTGCCGTTAAACCAGCGTACGGGGCGCACGCAGGCATACAGGTCAAGCTGCTGGCGCAGGGCCACATTCAATGAGCGAATGCCGCCGCCTACGGGGGTGGTCAATGGGCCTTTGATGCCCACCAGGTATTCGCGGAAGCCGTCAAGCGTTTCTTCAGGAAGCCAGCTGCCAGTGGCATTAAAGGCTTTCTCGCCAGCCAGTACTTCTTTCCATTCTATTTTCTTTTCGCCGTTATAGGCTTTTTCTACTGAGGCATCAATCACTGCCTTGGCTGCGGGCCAGATGTCTACACCGGTGCCGTCGCCTTCTATAAAAGGAATGGTAGGGTTGTTAGGTACAACCAGCTTGCCGTCTTGAATCGAGACTTTTTGTTCGCTCATTAGTATCGTAAGCTTTTATAAGAAATAACACATCGAATTTGCGGCTGCCAAGTTAGTCATTTTCATAGCCTTTGTGCAAATATCACCCACCAACATTCACCCCAATTGCCCACGGCAGACAATTTAAAAGTGGGATTAGTTGTTTAGGTAAATGAATTTGGTTTGAGAAGGTGTAAATACTGATTGGGCCAGTACGTGTATATGGTTACAAGTGCATCAGGTTTTTCACCTCAGTTTCAGAAAGGCCGGTGTAGGTCATGATTTTTTCGAGGGGCTCGTTGTTTTGAAGCATTGTGCGTGCAATTTCAACACGCCCTTCGGCTTTTCCTTCAGCTTTTCCTCTTGCTTCTCCTTCAGCTATTCCTTCTGCTTTGCCTTTTTCTATACCTTCCAGGATCATTTCATCGTAAGCGCTCATAACGGTATGTTTGATGTGTTTGTCCTTAATTTCATCAAGCAGGGTATGTAGGTCTGTTGCTTATCAGTGGCGCGAATTGCCCTCAATCAGGTCTGTTTCTTCTTGCGTAAACTGCTGCCTCAGAAAAGCCTCGGCACGTGCCGGGTCAGTAAACAGTTCAGTCGCAAACGGGTCATGTGGTCTGTTGTGCGTATCAGTTGGGTTGGTGTTGGGCATGTGCTGGATAAATGTAATGCCGCAACCTACATGTTTTTTGGCAATTGGCCGAGTAGAGCGCACCTTTTAAAAGACGGGGATAAAGCAAATGCTGAATAAACCCCAAAAACAAATAAACCCTGCCTAAGCAGGGTTTAATCGAGGTTTCAGAGGCTAACTATAACTCTGGGCCTGGCTCACTGCCACAACAATAAATTGTTCTGAAAGGTGATGAATTGTACGTGGGGGGTGGCGTTTCAGGGCAGGCCTCACAATTAGACGGCGAAGTGCAACCGGCCCAGGTGCCGCCTTTTACATTGTCAGTTTCAAGCGTTGTACATTCAGTGACAAAGCTGTTCACCTTGAGCTGTGTTAGCTCTAGTTTTTTACTACTTTTCATGTTTAATAATAATTAGGTAGATAAAGAAATAATAATGCCCGAATGTAATAGCTTTTACTGTTAAATACCAAATACAATTCGGTGAATTGTCTCAACTGAGTATAAAAAAAACCGTAGCCACACATCTAGTGGCTACGGTAAAAGTACTTAAGCTAAGCAGTTGCAAGGGGGCCTAACCTATATTGGCCCATTGTATGTATCCTTCTAAAGTAATGTTTTGACCATTAAAATAGTCAACCGCACTGGGGTACAGGTTGGCCGTCACAATACTTGGTATCAAAGCAGCTTTTTTACCAACATAGCCCACCCAGGGGTATAACGTATCAGCATAATCATTTTCAGTTTCATCACCATTTGTATACAACTGGGGTGACATGAAGTCAACATTCTCATCATCCAACAAACAACCCATTAAATAACCGGCATCTGGCGCACCATAAGGAGCAGAGTGGCTGACAGAAACCAGCACTTTAAAGCCTGCGGCCTTTACTGCTTTGAACGATTCAGAAAAGTCTTCATGTATGCCAAACGTAGCATCCTCTATATCGTAAGCAATGCCATCGTACCCAGCAAAATCGCCATTGGCAGCCGCATTATTAATGTTGGTCAATACCCGGGTGGTAAACTTGCCATTTTTATTGCCTCCGCCAATGCATATGTATTTGTCACCCATAAGTAGGTGTTTTACTTTGCTGCTTTCTTGTATGGCCGTAGGTATATCTGCCCAGCCACTAAAGGCAATGCCCATAGTAGCGCCGGGTACCGCAACTGTTGGGTCCCATGTTTTACACCAATAGCCAATATTTTTCGCAGGTACTATTGGGGGCAGGGCCACCCCGCTGGCTGGTATGTTGAGCGTACTGCCTATTTGCAAATTATTGGGGTTAACACTTGGGTTGGCGGCTTCTATTGTTTCAACTGTAGTACCTGTTGCAGCATTAATGCCGTCGGCAATGTTAGAAAGTGTATCTCCAGATAAAATTACGTACTTCCAGGTAACTGCCCCGGTGGTGGGCGGTATATCAATTGCCTGGCCAATTTGCAGGCCGTTAGGGTTAATGCCGGGGTTAGCCGCTTCAATTTGTTGGTAGGTAATGCCAGCCGAACCATTGATTTGGGCGGCAATAGTGGTCAAGGTGTCACCAGATTGAATGGTGTACATAAATGCAGTACTCATGATATTGTGTTGCATTAGGTGGTCAATAATTATGCAGTAAAGCTAATGGGTTACCCTACAGAAAGCCATAGGTAAAACACCACATTTATGGTTAACCTGATGAATTCCTGAAAATTAAAAATACCCACTAAATCATGCTGGTTTGTGGGGCTATTTCCTGTTTAGTAGCTTCGTTTGTCCGCTATTTCTTCGATTAACCTTCGTTTGCCAATTAGTTTTCGTTTAGCTGTGGTATATGTAAATAATAATGGCCTATATTTGATCATTGCCTGTTTATTGGGTTTTGTTTTCAATAAATAGCAGCAATGATTGTTAATTTGAATCTTTAATCAGTGAATTATGGCGTTGGTGATAGATAACTTGATTACAAAAGGGTTTAGTGGCAAGTTTGGAAAGCAAGTGGTGTTTAGGCAGTGCGGCAATAAAACAGTCGCGGCGGCCTACCCACGCTTGCCCCTACCGCCACCCACAGAACGGCAGCTGGCGCAGCGCAAAAAGTTTGCCATGGCCGTATTGCAAACCCGCCAATGGTTGCTCAATAAAGTGAAGCGAAACTTTCTGGATGGGCTGGCTAGAAAGTGGGATTCTCTAAGTGCTTACCACGCTGGTATTAAGTACTTTATGCTGGCTAAGCCAGCAAATACAGATGCTGCTTCAGGGCAAAACATGCCACAGCAAACAGATGTGCCAGGCAGTGAGCTAAAGCCCAAAAATACAGTTAGCCCGGTGCAAAAACAGAATACAACAGGGGCCGCTACAAAAGAAATGCCTCCGCGCTAACAGGGCCAAAAGCAGGGCGGGTTATTTGGCAGGCTTAACTGCGCGCACCATTTCGCGCTTGCCGGGTGGGCCGGGTATCTTGGCTACTTCAAAGCCTACCTGCGCCAGGTTGCGCCTAAACTGCCCCTGCGCACAATAGGTGGTTAACACGCCCCCTGGCCTCAGCGCATCAAACACCACCTGCAAGGCCGCAGGCTGCCATAGTTCTGCCTGTTTATTGGGGGCAAAAGCATCAAAAAACGCTACATCATACAAAGCCTCGGTATCAACACGCTGGTAATTGGCCAGCATGGTCTGTAGCTTATTTAAAGTAAAGCTGGGGGTAATGCGTGCTGCCTCACCCCAGGGGGCAGCATGCAGGCTATTAAAATGCTGCTGTAGCTCAGGCTTGTTTAACAGGGTAGGGTAGTTCAGTTGTTTTACCAGCTCAGGGGGCACGGGGTAAGGCTCAAGGCTGGTGTAAAATACCTGCAACTGGTTGTTACCGGCGGCCTGTAAGGCCAGTAAGGCATTAAGGCCCGTGCCAAAACCTACCTCAAACACCCTCAATGAAGTAGCCCCCGGTGGTTGATTGGCCTGTTGTGCAGCTTGTGGTGCAGCCAGGCCAGCAACATATTGCAACCCATGCGCAATAAATACATGGGCAGATTCTTGCAGGGCACCGTGGTGCGAGTGGTAGGTTTCATTAAGCGCGGGCACAAACAAAGTGTGTGAGCCATCGCCAGTAACCTGTAAGGTAATGCCCTCCATTACCTTACTGGCGGTAAATCAGTACGGTGGCGTGGGCAGCCACCCCTTCTTTTTTACCTACAAAGCCCAGTTGTTCGGTAGTAGTGGCTTTAATAGATACCGCATCTTCATCAATACCCATTACCTGGGCCAGGCAGGCCTTCATGGTGGGTATATGCGGGTTTACCTTCGGGGCCTGTAAGGCCACTACACTGTCAATATTGCCAATGGCATAGCCCTTGCCAGCCAGCAGCTTCACCACTTCTTTCAAAAGCAGCTTGCTGTCAATGCCTTTATACTGCGGGTCAGTATCAGCAAAGTGGTAGCCAATATCGCGCATATTCGCAGCCCCCAGCAGGGCATCGCAAATGGCGTGAATCAGCACGTCGGCATCAGAGTGGCCCACGGCCCCGTGGGTATGCTCTAATTGTATGCCGCCCAGCCAAAAGGGCACGTTGGCAGCCAGCTTGTGCACATCATACCCATGGCCTACCCTAATATTAATCATGGCTTGCCCTTCTTTTTAGCGTGGTAGTACAAAACGCTGCAATTCTCTGGCCGCAGCAGCTTTTTGGCCATCTCATGTACCTGCTTGGGGGTTAAGGCATGAATAATCTCGGTCTCTTCATTTACCCTGTCAGGGTTGCCCAAAATGGCCCACTCGGCCAGCTCAATGGCCCGGTTAAGCAGCTCTACCTCATTTTGCACCAAAGTAAACTCGGCCTGGTTTTGCACCTTCTTCAGCTCGTCTTCATCTACCTTGCGCTTTACAAACTGCTCAATCACCTTGTCAATGGCCTTCTCTGCTGCCTCAAAATCTACCTTTTCATTCAGGTGGCCTTTAATCACAAACAGGCCCGGGTCGTGCGAGCCGGTTACATACGCCTTCAGCTCGCTAAACAGGGGCTCATCTTTAACCAGCTTCTGGTACAGGCGTGATGACTTGCCCCGGCCCAGAATATCGCCCGTCAGGTCGGCCGCATAATAATCAGTATCTACCCGTGCGGGCATGTGGTACGCCTTATAAATGGCATCAACAGGCACATTATCTTCCACCTGCAGGGTGCGCTTTTCGGTTTGCTCAGGCTCAACGGGCAGGTCACGCTCGTAGGGGGTGCCGCCGGGTATACCGCCAAACCACTTTTCACTCAGTTGTTTTACCTGCTCGGTGGTTACATTGCCTGCCACCACCAGCACCGCATTGCTGGGCACATAATACTTGAAGAAAAACGACTTCACATCGTCCATCGTGGCCTGCTCAATATGGGCTATCTCCTTGCCAATAGTGGCCCAGCGGTAGGGGTGTGCGGTATAGGCCATGGGGCGCAGCTTCAGCCATACATCACCATAGGGCTGGTTCAGGTACACCTGCTTAAACTCTTCAATTACTACCTTGCGCTGTACCTCAAGCACCCGCTCGTCAAAGCTCAGGCTCAGCATGCGGTCGCTTTCCAGCCAAAAGGCTGTTTCTATATTCTTTGAAGGTATGGTCACAAAATAGTTGGTATAATCGGGCGAGGTAAAGGCATTATTCTCACCGCCTACCTTTTGCAAAGCCTCATCAAAATTGGCAATATGCTTAGAGCCCCCAAACATGAGGTGCTCAAACAGGTGGGCAAAGCCGGTTTTATTTTCGTCTTCATCGCGCGAGCCCACATTGTAGGCAACGTTTACTACAGCCAGGGGGGTGGTATTGTCAGTATGGACCAATACACGCAGGCCGTTATCTAACGTAAAAGCATCGAATGGAATCATAGTGGTTCATTGATTTGGGCAAAAATAAAAAATACGGGCATTCTTTTATGCAATCGGTGCCGTTAGGCGTAGATTTGTCACCATATTCTGCTGTGCGGCCGCTACAACCGCCGCCAGCCATTGACCCAACACGGAATTTTTGTACCCTTATGGATACCACCCCCAAAGAAGCAACCGCTGTAAACCCAAATCAAGAAAAGGCACCAGCCGCCATGCAGTTCAACCGTGGTGCGCTTACCAATCAGCAGCTGCTGCACCTGTACCGGGCCCTGCTGGTGCCCCGGCTTATAGAAGAAAAAATGCTGATACTGCTGCGGCAGGGTAAAATAAGCAAATGGTTTTCTGGCATTGGCCAGGAGGCTACCAGCGTAGGGGCGGCCGAAGCATTGCTGGCAGAAGAGTTCATTCTGCCTATGCACCGCAACCTGGGTGTGTTTACCAGCAAGGGGGTGCCCCTTGACCGCCTGTTTAAGCAGTTTCAGGGCAAGCGTGGGGGCTTTACCAAAGGGCGCGACCGCTCTTTTCATTTCGGGGCACCCGACTACCATATTGTGGGCATGATCTCTCACCTGGGGCCTCAGCTGGCCCTGGCCGATGGCATTGCCCTGGCCAATAAACTGGGCGGGGCCGGGCAGGCCACCCTGGTGTTTAGTGGTGATGGCGGGGCCAGCGAAGGCGATTTTCACGAAGCACTGAATGTAGCTTCGGTATGGCAGCTGCCCGTGTTGTTTGTGATTGAAAACAACGGCTATGGGCTTTCTACCCCCAGCGATGAGCAGTTTCGGTTTGACAGCTTTACCCTGAAAGGCCCCGGCTATGGCATGGAGGCCGTACGGGTTGATGGCAACAATATTCTGGAAGTGTATCAGACCATTAGCCAGCTGGCCGAAAGCATCAGGAAAGACCCCAGGCCTGTACTGGTAGAGGCCATGACGTTCAGGATGCGTGGCCATGAAGAGGCCTCTGG
>CAZXTW010000207.1:8842-9054 GCA_964643525.1 uncultured Roseivirgaceae bacterium | reverse complement strand
ATTAATTTATTGACCAACGCCCTGAAACACACCCCCAATAACGGCACTATTACTATTACTGCCACCCCCGTTGTGGCTGCCAGCCCAGGCCAGCCCCGCAATATTAAGGTAATGGTGAGCGACACCGGCCCAGGTATACCCGCCAATAAGCAACAGCATATTTTTGATAAGTTTACCCAGATATTTGTACCTATACTCATATATTTTACTGG
>CAZXTW010000207.1:0-8832 GCA_964643525.1 uncultured Roseivirgaceae bacterium | reverse complement strand
AAGGCCGGGTACGCAGTACCGGGCTGGGGCTTACTTTTTGCAAAATGGCTATTGAAGCACACGAAGGGCAAATTGGGGTTGAAAATGTTCATACCAAAGGGCATGGCCAGGCAGCCCAGGGGGCCCTGTTTTGGTTTACGCTGGCCAGCGCCGCGCAGCCTGTGGCCGAGCCAGCCAACCCGGCCCAGCCAGCCACTGAAGCAACCGCCGAAGCAACTGCCGAAGCAACTGCACTTAGCCCGGCCGATAGGGCCCTGCTGGCCCCACTGGCCGAAGCCATGGCCCACTATGAGGTGTACCAGGTAAGCAGTATTAAAAGCCTGCTGGCCAGGCTGGGGCCCAACCCAGGCACTGCCGTACAGGCATGGGCAAATGCCGTAGAGGCCACGCTGTATGCTGGCAATCATGAACAGTACCAGGCATTACTGGCCAGGGCCACAGGAAAAGCCACCCAAACTATGCATTAATTTGTACTTTTGCCGCTTAGTATCAACCGGGCAGTTATGGACTGGATTTATGTGCTTGATGTTGCCGGCACGCTGGTATTTGCCATTAGCGGGGTGTTAACGGCCATTGACAATAAGTTTGATTATGTAGGGGCCACCATTATTGGCATTGTAACAGCCGTGGGCGGGGGCACCCTGCGCGATGTGCTGATTGGCGCCACCCCTGTGGGCTGGATGCAAGACCTGAATTACCTATGGGCCATACTGGCTGCCATGGTGCTTACGTATTTGTTTAAACGCCAAATCATACGCCTAACGCGCAGCCTGTTTTTGTTTGATACCATTGGCATTGGCCTGTTTACCATACTGGGCCTGCAAAAAACACTTTCAGTGGGCTTGTCAGTACCTATAGCCCTGATGATGGGCGTGATGAGCGCCGTGTTTGGCGGGGTGCTGCGCGACGTGCTGACCAACGTGGTGCCTCTTATTTTTAGAAAAGAGATTTATGCCACCGCCTGCCTGGCCGGGGGCCTGGCCTACATGGGTTTGCAGGCCCTGGGCACCCCCCAAACAGCAACTATGCTGGTAGCCATGGCCATAGTTATGGCCATCAGGTACCTTTCAGTACGCTACAACTGGTCGTTAAATATTCGTGGGCGTGATGCCAGCCAGGAGTAAGCCCTTAGCCAGCAGAGTTGACCGCGCCTTTAATGAATTGCACAGCACCTAATATAATGGCACCATAGGCTACCACATAGGTGCCGCCACCTTCGGCAGCGCTGTAGGTAGCCACTGTAACCACAGTACCGCCAATGGCCCAAAGGGCACCGTACAGCATGTCTTTTTTGCCCCTTTCTTTTTTGGCTTCTTTTATTTGGCCTTCAAGGCTGGCCACTACGTTATGGGCGCTTTGCTCGTCAAGGCCCTGCTCTACCAACAGGCCCTTTACTTCATTGGGCCTCTTTTTTTCTTTTACCAGTAAATTGGCAGCATATTCATAGACTTGATTTACGGCATCTTGCTGCTCTTGCTCGGTATGATCCATATTGAGGGTGTTTAGTGTATAAAAAGTATTTAAAACAAATGCAGTTTCTAAAAAACTATGAGCGCAATCAATATAGCCATTATTAGGGGGCAAACAAAATACAGTGACTTTTTGGCCAGTGCTTACCCCAGGTTGACCTGGCAGATACTTAATAACATTTTTGTATAAGTAAACAACTACAGTTGTATCATTTCAAACAAATGGCTTTAGCCAGCCCTAACAGTAAACCAACGTTTTAATGGCTACCTATTTGAGGTAACTTAAAAATTATTCAATAAATGTGATACTCAATTCAATATGTGATTTTTACAGAATTGTAAGCCGCCCTTCATTAAAAATATATTAAGCAATTACTGTTTTTAATAGTTTGATTATCAGCATCTGCGCCAGTGATTAAGATATTTTGATTCACTAAAATTTGCCTTAACCAATTTTAACAGTTATTATGCTGAATAACTAACAGCATATTATCTATGAGTATTAAGACTATGCAATGTATAGTACTGTTACTTTTTAGCGTAACACTACTATACGGCCAAGACACAAGGAGAGTCTCTGGTACAATTACCGACAGTAATGGTGACGCCATACCGGGCGTATCAATCAGGGTAAAAAGCACCACTAATGGCACCCTGACTGACATTGACGGCAATTACAGCCTGAATGTAAGCGATGCCGATGTGCTGGTTTTTAGCTACGTGGGCTATGAAACCCAGGAGGTGCGCGTAGGCAGCCAAAGTACCATTAGCATTGCCATGCAGGATGGTATTGAGCTGAATGAAGTGATTGTGGTGGGCTACGGCTCGCAACGCATTGAAGATTTGACGGGCTCGCTGAATGTAATCAGCTCTGAGCAGCTGGCCCAGGTGCCCACCCCCTCGTTTCAAGATGCCCTGCAGGGCAGCGCCCCTGGCTTGCAGGTGGTGGCCCTTGATGGTGCCCCCGGCGCTGGCATATCAGTACGGGTGCGTGGTATTGGCTCAATTAATGCCTCAAACTCGCCCCTGTACGTGATTGACGGGCTGCCCGTAACCAGCAGCAGCACTGATGTAACCACGACTGATTTTGACAACGGTGGCCGCAGTGCCAACCCGCTGGCCTCAATTAACCCCAACGACATTGAGTCGATTGTAGTACTGAAAGATGCCGCCAGTACAGCCATTTATGGTTCAAGGGGTGCCAATGGCGTGGTGCTGATTACCACCAAGGGCGGTAAAAAAGGCCCTGCCAAGATTGACCTGTTGACTTCGGTAGGTTTTTCAACCTTTGCGTTTGACAACCTGCTTGAGCCCCTGAATGAAGAACAGTACCGCCAATTGTATGTTGAAGGGCGGCTGAACGCCGGCACCTTTGCTACTGAACAGGAAGCGCTGGATGATTACCTGAATACCTTCCCTGATGCAGCCAATACCAATTGGATTGACGAAATGACCCAAACGGGTATTACCCAGCAGTACGACCTGAGCATTTCTGGCGGTACTGACAATATGCAGTATTTTATTTCTGGCTCGTATTACGGGCAGGAAGGCGTAGTTGTTAATAATGTGTTTGACCGCTACAGCTCAAGGGTAAACCTGACTGGTAAGGTGACTGATAAGTTGAGCATTTCAAATAACCTGAGCCTTTCATACTTTGAGCAGCGCGGCATTACTGATGGTACCCGCTGGCAGGCCCCGTTTTATGTTGGCTTTTTGATGGCCCCGGCCATACCCGTGTTAGATGCCGACGGGCAGTATTATGGCGACCATACGTTTTTTATGGGTGCCAACAACCCGGTAGGCCACCTGTATGACGACAGAAGGGAACGCGAGCAGTCAAGGATTATTAATAATTTTACGGCCAGCTATGAAATTATTGAAGGGCTTACTTTTAAAACAGCCTGGAGCATAGACGTTTTAAATGTTGATGACTTTATATACAACAACCCCCGCTATGGTGATGGCCGTAATGTGAGTGGTACCGCCCAGGAAGCAGCCACCGATGTAACCAACTGGCTGGGCACACAAACACTTACTTACGATAAGGTAATTAACAACAACCACACCATTAATGTAACGGTGGGGTATGAAGCGCAAAAGGTGGCTACTGACCAGGTAGATGCCGGTGGCGAGGGCTTTTCACACCCCGACCTGAAAACATTGAGTACCGTGGCCAATGCCAACCTGCAGATATTTACCAGCCGTACAGAGTATGCGTTTAACTCATTCTTTACGCGGGTAAATTATGACTTTGGGCAAAAGTATTACGGCTCGGTATCGTTCCGTCGTGATGGTTCATCGCGCTTTGGCCCTGACAACCGCTGGGGTAACTTCTGGTCAGTTGGTGGGGGGTATACCATTAGCCGTGAAGATTTTATGGCCGACGTAGCCTTTATTGACAACCTGAAGCTGCGTGCCAGCTATGGGGTAACAGGTAATGCCGACCTGAACGGCAACTTTTTGTGGGCGGGCCTGTATGGCTTTACCGGCCGCGAGTATGACGGCAACCCTGGTGCCAGCCCCAGCAGTATTGGTAACCCAGCCCTGACCTGGGAGAGCCAGGAAAACTTTAACATAGGCCTGGACTTTAATATGTTTGGCAACCGCGTGTCAGGCTCTGCCGAGTACTTTGTGCGCAAATCAACCGATTTGATTCTTGACCGCCCCCTTTCTGGCACCACCGGTTTTACTGAGTTTACCACCAATTTTGGCGACCTTGAAAACAGCGGACTGGAGATAAGCATCAATGCTGACATCATTAGCACCCGTGATTTTACATTAAGTGCCGGTATTAACCACACCATTTTGCGTAATGAAATTACCAAGCTGGAAGAGCCCATTGTTGTTGGCACCAAGCGCCGCGAAGAGGGCCGCGATTTTCAGGAGTATTTTCTGTACGGTTGGGCCGGTGTTGACCCTGCCAATGGCGACCCCCTGTGGTATACCGACAGCACTAAGTCTGAAACCACCAATAATATTAATGATGCCGTGCGTTTTTATGATGGTAAAAGTGCCACGCCAGATTTCTTTGGTGGCTTTAACATCAATGGCCGCTACAAGTCATTTAGCTTTGGCCTGCAGTTTAACTACCAGTTTGGCAACTATGTGTATGATGCCCCCGGTTGGGTAATTCATGGCGACGGCCGCTTTACCCCCAGAAGTACTTCTACCTGGGCGTTTGAAAACCGCTGGACCACCCCCGGCCAGGAGGCGCTGTTCCCTCGCCACGCCTGGGGTAACACTTCTGGCTCAAACACCAGAAACAGCACCCGCTACCTGTATGAAGGTGATTTTATCAGGCTAAGAACGTTCAGGGTAGGCTATGATTTGCCCAACTCGCTCATAAGCAGGGCCAACCTGCGCAGCGTGCAGTTTTCAGTACTACTGAACAACTTCTGGACGTGGGTAAAAGACGACAACCTGCACTTTGACCCAGAGCAAACCATTAGTGGTGTGTACAACACGGTAACCCCCATTAATAAAACGGTTACCCTTACCTTAAACGTTGGCCTATAACCCCTAAACAGAAAAGAACCATGCAAAGAATTACTAAATATATAGTATGCTGCTTACTGGTATTTGCAGCAACGGCTTGCAGTGATGATTTTCTTGACCTGCAGCCCCAACAGAGCATCAGTACCGATGCCTTTTTACAGTCGATGGGTGACTTTGAATCGGCCATGATTGGCGGATACAACCAAATGCAGCTGGCCGACTGGTACGGCCGCTATATGTTGTTGATACCAGATATTATGGGCAACGATGTAAAGCAAAACGCCAGCGCCAACCGGGGTGCAGCCTGGGCTGAGTATATTGGTGCCCCCACCACCACGCAGAACGAAAACCGTGAGTTTTGGCAGGAGATTTACCAGGGTATTGATATGATGAACCGCATGATTAACTCTGAGTTTACACCGCCAGCAGCACGTACGGCTGATTTTAACCAGCTAATAGGCGAAGCATATACCTACCGCGCACTGGGGCATTTTGATTTGGTGCGCCTGTTTGGCCAGCATTATACGTATACGGCAGATGCCTCGCACCCCGGGGTGCCTATAGTTACTGTGTTTGATATTGAAGCCAAGCCCACGCGCAATACCGTAGCCGAGGTGTATGACCAGGTAGTTAGCGACCTGCAAATGGGTATTGACCTGATGGCAGCTGAAAGTACCAGCAACAACAGGTTTACCAGACAGGCCGCCCAGGCGCTGCTGGCCCGTGTGTATTTGTATATGGAAAACTATACCGGTGCTGAAAATATGGCCACTGCCGTAATTAACAGCGGCCGGTTTAGCCTGGTAGATGCCCTGAATTACCCCACACAGTTTTTGACAGGCGCATCGCCAGAAGCCATTATGGAGCTGACCTTTAACGGGCAAGACAACCCTGGCAGCGACCATATTGGGGGTATGTATAAGGAAACCGGGTATGGCGATTACCTGCCCTCGCAAGATTTACTGGATTTGTTTGATGCCGGTGATGTGCGCAGCACCATGTTTGCTTTTGATGATATGCTTGATGGCACGGTGTATGCCAGTGGCGACGGCCTGGGCCGCCGGATAGATAAGTACCCCAGTGCGGGTGCCGCTATTGGCACGGATAATGTGCCGATTATACGGTTGAGCGAGGTATACCTGATCAGGGCTGAAGCACGTGCCCGCAAGGCTGGCCCTGATGAGGCCGGTGCCCTGGCCGACCTGAATATGATTCGCGAAAGGGCCAACCCCACCGCTACGTTTGGCCCCTTAACCGGCCAGGCCCTGATTGATGAGATTATGATGGAACGCCGCCGCGAGCTGTGCTTTGAAGGGCACCAGGTGTTTGATATTACCCGTACCAAACAAGATTTGGTGCGTACCGATTGTACATCTGCCGATGCCGCCTGTACCATTGCTTACCCTAACGACCGCTTTGTGCTGGCTATACCGCAGGCCGAACTGGACGCCAACCCTAATATGGTACAAAACCCTGGGTACGGTTTGTAAGTGTGAGGTTTTCACAACCTGTTTAACTTATAGAGAGGAGGCCCACCGTGGCCTCCTTTTTTTATGCGGCCTGCGCCAGAGAAACCACTGGCTTGTTAAAAAGAAATACACAAGTTTGTACATAAGGGCGGTGTAAGAACCATGTAATTTATGCGCAGAAATGAATAGTTTTATTGATAAGATGCCTATTTTAGGGGGTCTAAACCTACCATGCAACCCTTTAGATGGCTGAAACACAGGAAGAACAGTTTGTATTTTGCCCAAGTTGTGGCTGGGAAACTGACGAGCTTGACGAGTGGAAATGCACCTGCGGTTATACCTGGAATATTTTTACCACCCAGGGGCGCTGCCCCAACTGCCAAAGGCAATGGGGGCAGGTACAATGCCTGAAGTGCAAAGAGTGGAACCCCCTGCATGCGTGGCAGCATAGCGTTGCCCCTGCCCAGCAGCCCACACCGGCATCAGGCACTATTGAGCCCCCCTACCGGAAAAGCCTTGAAACCCCCACTGTAAAGGCGTTAATGGATGACCCCGATTACAGCGCCCGCTATGAGCGGCTTGAGCAACGCCTGCTGGGTTATGGCATACCTGCCAATTATGTGAATTACCCCAGCACATATGCCAAAGAACGGTTTAAAGATACCCTTGATGCGGGCAAACGTATGCTGGTATTGTACGCTGTGGCTTATTGTGCCCACGAGCTGGCTGAGCGCGATCATGTGTGCCAGTGGCTGCAGGATGAAGAACTGTGGGACGAGGTGTCACAAAAGGAACTGGAGTTTTTGGCCAAGCCCAGCCCCACCGAGCAGGAACAGATGGATTTTTCGTGGCGTATGGAGGGTGCGCTGGTGTTGGGCTGGTGCCTGAATGTGCTGCCCCAACTGCCTAGCCTTGACGGCCCCAGCAGCGACAATAAGCGTAGCTTTGAGCTGTTTTTTGATACCATACCCCAGCTGGGCGGCGAAACGAGGTATTTTTTAATGAACCTTGAGTACCGCAACCTGACTGAGGTGTATGAAGAGAATTTGGTGAATGAAGCAGCTACCTCTTACTTTAGAGATTTGATGTTTATGGGCGGCAAGGATACCACCAGAATTGACCGCTACATTAGCTTTGAACGCCACAGAACGCTCAATTGGTTGCGCACGGTAGAAGGCTATACCGGTTGGGACCATGTAGATACCAGTACCTGATTGCGGGTTGTTTTACCTAAAGTGGAACTGCACAGCGCCAAACACGTATGTACAGAAAACACCAACCCAAAACATTTGCGTAATTGAGCATTGAGGATTATGACTGAATCAGCACAAGCCAGCATTGAGTATGCGGCAGGGTATCAAAAAAACAACATTAACAAGGCAGATATTGACAGGGCTATTCTTGACCTGCAAGATATGGACGAAGAGCACGGGGCCTTTTGGGTTACCGCCAACAGAGGGCACGACCAGGCCACCCTTGAGGTGCACCAGGATATGTCGCTCTCGTTTAGCATGAGCCAGAATGTAGAAGATGAAGTAGTGGCCACCGCCAAAAGCTGGAAGCAAACCGCTGAATTGTATAAGATGCTGGTTGATGGCGATTTTGAAACTGTGGTTAAGTTTTTTAACTCAGGCCTGTAAGCCCATCCAATAGCTCATTAGGCCTTGGTGCTGCTGTAAAACTGCATTAGGTTTTTGGTTATTTTATTTAATTCAAGGTTGTAAAAGGCCTGGTCAACTACCCCTTCATTGAGTTGGTTTTGCAGGCGGTTATACCGTGATGACAACAGTATGGCCTCGTTTTCATCAGGGTACTGGCTGCGTATGGCTGTTATGGCCTCGCCTATGTAGCCTTCAGCAATTAGCCCTTCAATATCAGGCCCGGTACTGGCCGCATGGTCATCAGGTGTGCTTTCATGCCTAATTTGCTGCATTAGCTGTAAAAACTCTTTCTCGTCTTTTTCAAGCTTACGGCGCGTGCGGGCAATCATTATTTCATAGCTACCTTCGGTTTCGATACTGGCCAGGCTGCGTTCTTCATAATACTCTATAAGGCGCTCGCGGTTTTTATGCAGTGATTTAAGCAGTTGCTCTGCCACAAAGGCATTGGTGCTGGTCAGGCCAAAGGCGGCATACAGGTCATCGCCTACAGCCGGGTCAGTCATGGCGGCTGCCTTTATGCCCTGCTCCAGGGCTTCTAGCTGGGCTGGGCTTGCCATGCGCTTTTGCTCTATTTCTTCAACCACCTTAGCCTCTTTCTTATTGCTGAATAGCTTCTTTACCTTACGCCACAGCATGCTTTGCACAGTGCCATCGCCCAGCTTTTCTGCCAGGTTATCGGCCGTGGCGGTGGCGGCCTTCTCTAATGCAGGGCGCAACAAGGTAATGGCCCCGGTTAAT
>CAZXTW010000206.1:0-9054 GCA_964643525.1 uncultured Roseivirgaceae bacterium | reverse complement strand
TCCGAAAATATAGATCTTGCTGGCAGGTATCATAGGCTCAATATAAACATCTACTGCCCCACCACTTTGGCAGGTCATGTTATAGGTAACTACACCCTCTTTATTGCTGCTGTTTGGGGCAGCCCCTGGGCTTATATTAACCAGCCTGGGTTTGCCATCATGCATGGCGGCCATGGCCTCTTTCAGCACAATGCCTTTGGTACAGCCCCCGCCAATCCAACCTTTTATGGTGCCATCTTTGTGAATAATGGCTTTATCGCCAGGCTTGCCACTGCTGGGCACTTTGCGGTTAACCACAAAAGCCATGGCAAAGGCATCTTTATTGCCATAAAGGCTATCGGCCGTTTGAATAAAATCATGCAACATCGGTCAGTAATTTTTCAAGTGCTAATAAACTGTTCAGGTTATGGGCTGCCTGAAAATGATCTACCTGGGGCAATGCCGCCTGCATGCCCCGTGCCAGGGGCTGGTAGCCCTCCATGCCCTTCAGTGGGTTTAGCCAGATTAGCCTGCGGGTTTGTCGTTTAATTTTGGCCAGCTCGGCACCCAGCAATTCAGGTGGGCCTGTATCCAGCCCATCACTCAACACCAGCGTTACCGTGCGGCCGTGCATTACCTGCCTGGCATGCCGTTCATTAAACTGCTGCAAACACTCGCCAATTTTGGTGCCGCTGCTCCAATGGTTGGCCCCGGCACTCAACAGGGCCAGCACCTGTTGCAACTGCTGGTGGTCAAGGTAAGGCGTTATGCGCACCAGCGAGGTGCTGAAAATAAAGGCTTCAATATTTTTAAAGTACTGCCTGAGCGACAGAATAAAGCGCAGCAAAAAAAAGCTGTACTTATCCATTGAGCCACTTACATCTAACAGCACCACCAGGCGTGGGCACAACGGCTTGCGGCGGCGGTGGCGCAGGTCAAGCATGGTACCGCCTTTGGCTATGTTGTGGCGTATGGTATTGCGCAGGTCAATAGGGCCCTGGCGGCGGCTGTGGCGGTAGCGCTTTTTTATGCGCAAGCTCATTTGCTTAAACAGCTGCATGGCCTGTTGGTCAAGCAGCTCGCTATCCATAGCGGCCACACTGGCAAAGTCAGTACGCCGCAGTTGCTCATTCACATTGGCACCACTGGTATTTTGCCCTTCCTGCTTGTCCTGGTCATCTTGTGGCTTGCCCCAGCCCATCAGCACCAGTGAGGCAGGCCCCTTTTTGTGCAGGTTGCTTCTGTTTTTCTTTACCCTGGCTTTAACGGCTACCTTGGGTGGCCCCCAATAATCAGCAAACAACTGTTCAAAGCGCTCGGCCTGCTCTTTGCCACTACAAAACAGGGCCTTTAAAGTATACAAAAAAGTGGGTTGGTCATGTATGGCCCCCGCCTGGGCTGCCAGCAGTGCCTGTTGGGTTTCGCGTGGCCCAACCGAGAAGTTATGCCCCCGCAACCAGGCAGTAAACCCTAAAAGGGCCTTCGTTACAGATGCATGGTTGCTATAGTTGGAGTACTCCATAGGCGGTGGTCATTAACGTGGCTAGCCTGCCTGCTGCAACAGCTTGTCTATGCCTTCGGCCTTTAGCCTGTCAATATCATTGGCTGATTTTAGCACGCAGCCCAGGCTTTGCTCAGCATGGCCCTGTGTAAGGGCATCACAGCCCAGGGCCATCAGGCCGGCGGCCCAGTCTAACGTTTCTGAAATGCCGGGCTGTTTCTCTAACTTTTGCTGCCGCAGTTGCGCTACCACGGCCACCAGTTGCCGGGCCAGTTGTACCTCAATATTGGGCAGGTGCTTTTGCACAATGCGCAGCTCGCGTTGGGCATCGGGGTAGCTTACCCAATGGTACAGGCATCGCCGCTTCAGGGCATCGCCCAACTCACGCGTACGGTTGCTGGTAAGCACCACATAGGGCGGGTGCACTGCTTTGACAGTACCCATTTCTGGTATACTGATCTGGTAGGCCGAAAGCAACTCAAGCAGGTAGGCTTCAAACTCTTCATCGGCACGGTCAATCTCATCTATCAGCAGTACCGGGGCCTTATTGGAAGCCGAGATGGCCTGCAACAGGGGGCGGCGCAACAGAAAGTCTTCACCAAAAATATGGGCTTCTTTCTGCGCTTCGCTGCGGTCGTTGCCTTCTTGCAGTTTGATTGACAGCAGCTGCCGCTGGTAGTTCCATTCATATACGGCCGAGCTGACATCAAGCCCCTCGTAGCATTGCAGCCTGATGAGGTCAGTATTGAGGTGTGTGGCCAGCATATGGGCCACTTCTGTTTTGCCCACACCTGGCGGCCCCTCAAGCAAAAGGGGCTTGTGCAGGTGCTGCATTAAAAACAGGATGGTGGCCAGCTCACGGTCGGCAATGTACCCCTGGGCATCGAAGCCCTCCATGATGGCATCTACCTGGTTCATCACAGGTCCTTAAGTAGTTTGCTCTTTTGACCCAAACAACCGGCGGAAGAAGCCCTTAATAACCGTCCATAATATGGCAAAGGCATTGACTGACTGGGCCTTGGCGGGCTCGTAGCTGGTATCATCGGCCAGGGCTGCCTTAAAGTTGCCTATAAACTGGTTCAGCAACTGGTCAGATACATCTTTGATCAGGCGTGAACCAAACTGTGCAATTTGCCCGGTCAGGCTAATTTCCATGGCATAACGCACGTGGGTCAGGCCATCTTTAACCTCAAGGGTGCCTTCCATATTCATGGTAGCACTACCCTTGCCTTTGGCATCTTTGCCTTTGCCCTGCAGCACCATGCGGTAGGCAGTTTGGTCCAACTCCTTAATGGCAATATCACCTTTATATGAGCTTTTTACAGGCCCAAACTTGGCCGTAACAGTTCCTTTATAATTGGCATCGTCAACCTTTTCAGTTAACTCGGCACCGGGTACAAAAGCAACAATTTCACTGGGGTTACTCATGTACTTCCATACCTTTTCAATGGGCTCTTCTAGCTCAAACTCCTTTTCAATCTTCGTTTTCATAAGGCTGTCTTATGATGGGGTGTAATAATAATAAATGTAATAGTACTGGGTTAAACCCTGAATATACAGGCTATTGCATATCACGGGTTAAAGGTAAACCCCACTATACGCACCAGCAAGCGGGCGTACAGTAGGGTCTTGGGTCAGTTGTTTATTGATCAATTATGAATTAAAGAATCCTTTCTCATTTAACGCCTTCCATACCTTATAGGGTGTAATGGGTATATCAAGGTGCGTAATGCCATAGGGCGAAAGTGCATCAACAATGGCATTGGCAATGGCGGGTGGTGCCCCTACTGTGGGCGACTCTCCCACCCCTTTGGCACCTATTGGGTGGTGCGGCGAGGGGGTTATGGTATGGCCTGTTTCCCAGTTGGGCGATTCAACCGCCGTGGGCACCAGGTAGTCCATAAACGTACCGTTCAGAATATTGCCGTCTTCGTCATAAATCAACTCCTCATACATGGCAGGTGCCAGCCCTTGCGTAAGGCCACCGTGTACCTGCCCCTGTACAATCATGGGGTTAATAATATTGCCGCAGTCATCAATGGCCACAAACCTTCTGATCTTAATCTCGCAGGTTTCTTTATCGATATCAACCACACATATGTATGAGCCAAACGGAAAGGTAAGGTTGGGCGGATCGTAATAATGAGTAGCCTCAAAGCCGCCTTCCATGCCGGGCGGGTGGTTGGTGTAGGCTGCAAACACAATTTCCTGTATGGTTTTGGCCTTATCTGGCGCGCCCTTAACAAAAAACTTGCCGGGCTCCCACTCAAGGTCTTCTTCGCTTACCTCTAACAGGTAGGCTGCAATCTTCTTGGCTTTATCGCGCAGCTTGCGTGCAGCCACAGCGGCAGCGGCACCTGCTGTTGGGGTGCTGCGGCTGGCATAAGTACCCAAACCGTAGGGGGCGGTATCGGTATCGCCTTCTTCAATCTGAATATGCTCTGCTGGTATGCCCAGCTCCTCAGCTATAATCTGCGCATAGGTGGTTTCGTGGCCCTGGCCCTGGCTTTTGGTGCCAAAGCGGGCAATGGCCTTGCCGGTGGGGTGCACACGAATTTCGGCACTGTCAAACATTTTAATGCCCAGAATGTCAAAGTCTTTAGAGGGGCCTGCACCTACTACCTCTGTAAAGCTTGAGATGCCAATACCCATCAACTCGCCACTGGCGCGCTTTTCTTTTTGCTCTTCGCGCAGCTTGTTATACTCTACCACATCCATGGCCTTTTCTAGTGCCAGGTGGTAATCGCCGCTGTCGTAAATCCAGCCAGTGGGCGACTCCCACGGAAACTGGTCTTTCTTCACGAAGTTTTCCATGCGCAACTGGGCGGGGTCTTTGCCTACTTCAAGGGCCAGTCGGTCGGTTATGCGCTCAATGGCGTGCACCGCCTCTGTTACCCTGAACGAGCAGCGGTAGGCCACACCCCCGGGCGGCTTGTTGGTGTACACAGCGTCAGACTCAACAAAGGCCGTGTTGTAATCGTATGAGCCGGTACAAATAGAAAACATACCCAGCGGCCATTTAGAAGGGTTGGCTGCGGCATCAGTATAGCCATGATCTGCTAATACCTTAAAGCGTATGCCCTGAATTTTACCTTCTTTGGTGCCAGCCATTTCGGCAGTAATGTGGTAATCACGCGCGAAAGAATCGGCCTGTAGGTTTTCAGAGCGATCTTCAATCCACTTCACGGGCTTCCCAATCAGGAAAGAGGCCGCAATGGCTATGACATAACCAGGGTAAACGGGCACCTTGCCGCCAAACCCACCACCAATATCGGGCGAAATCACGCGTACCTTTTCTTCAGTAAGCCCCACATGCCCGGCCACCAACGCAATAACCGTACGGATGGCGTGCGGCGCCTGGGTGGTCATGTACATGGTCAGGTGGTTTTCAATCTTGTCATAGCTGGCCACGCACCCGCACGTTTCAATTGACGATACGTGAATGCGCGGTATGTGCATCTGCTCTTTTACCGTTACCTCTGCCTCATCAAACAGCTTGTCGGTGGCCTCTTTATTGCCAGCCTCCCAATGCCAGATGTGGTTGTTGGTTTGCCCCTCTTTGTCGGGACGCAGCAGGGGGGCATCGTCATCAAGCGACTTGAAGGGGTCTATCAGTGGCTGCATCTCGTCATACTCTACCTCTATGGCCTCAAGGGCATCGGCAGCAATGTATGGGCTGGTAGCAATGACAGCGGCTACCTCCTGGGCCTGGTACATCACCGTATCAGTGGGCAACACCATCTGGGTGTCACTCATCAGGGTGGGCATCCAGTGCAGGTTGTACTGCTCAAGGTCTTTACCGGTAATGACGGCCAGCACCCCTTCAATGGCAAGGGCAGGCTCTTTATTGATGCTGAGAATTTTGGCGTAAGCATAGGGGCTGCGCAGGATGTCCATGTACAACATGCCTGGCAGTTTTATATCGTCAGTATATTGGCCGTTGCCCTGAATAAACCGGGCATCTTCCTTCCGTTTAATGGAATGGCCCATACCGCCGATCTCTTTAGATGTTTTGCATTGAATCATATGGATGGTATCGGCTTTTGGGTTATACAAATTCTGGTTCGGTGCTTGGGGTTTCTTCACCCCTCATTTTAGCACCAGCATATTGAATGGCCTTTACAATATTGTTGTAGCCAGTGCAGCGGCACAGGTTGCCTGAAATGCCCCACCGTATTTCTTCTTCTGTAGGGTTGGGGTTTTTCTCAAGCAGTTCTTTGGCACGCAGTATCATACCGGGTGTACAAAAACCACAGTGCAGGCCGTGGTTTTCTTTAAAACCTTCCTGTAAGGGGTGCAGCGGGTCACCTGGGGCTACCAGGCCTTCAATGGTAGTCACCTCTTTGCCATTGGCCTGCACGGCCAGTACTGTGCATGATTTAATGCTTTTACCATCTAACAAAATGGTACAGGCCCCGCAGCTGCTGGTATCGCAGCCAATATGGGTGCCCGTTAAGTTCAAAGTTTCACGCACCAGGTGCACCAGCAACATGCGCGGCTCTACCTGTAGGGTGTGCTTCTCTCCGTTAATTGTTATAGAAATCTCTTTAGTCATATCCTATTTGGGTAAATGCTCACATCTTTTAATCAGGTGGCGGCCCTTTCAGCCGCTTTATGTATTACTCGCTTTACCAGTACGCCCACCATTGCCCGCTTATACTCTTCATCACCACGTAAGTCAGCACTGGGTTCACAATCTTCAGCAGCTAACTGGCCTGCCTTTTTAATTAAATCGTCTGTTAGTTTACTGCCTACCAGCACTTCTTCAGAGCGCTTGGCCCGTAAAGGGGTAGCATTTACATTAGTCAGGCCAATACCTGCATAGGTACAGGTGCCAGAGCCGTCAATGGTTAGCTGTACCGCCACACCTGCCGTGGCATAATCGCCCACCTTCCGTTCCAGCTTATGGTAAGCATTACCAGTACCTGCTGGCGGTACAGGTATATTAATGGCTGTCAGTATTTCGTTTTCCTGCACGGCCGTCATGTAAAAGCCAAAGAAAAACTCGTCAATAGGCACCATACGCGCCCCATCGGGGCCGGTAATTTCAATACTGGCGTTCAGGGCCAGCATAACGGCCGGGTGGTCATTGGCAGCGTCACCATGTGCCAGGTTACCGCCAATGGTGCCCATATTGCGCACCTGGGGGTCGGCAATAAGCTTGGCGGCGTCAGTAAAAATAGGGTACTGCCCCTTAATCAGGTCAGACTCCTCAAGCTCTGCTTCGCGCGTTAATGCGCCAATTTTTAAAGTGCTGCCCTCTTGCTTAATGTAGGACAGCCCCGGAATATTATTGATATCAACTAAATGGCCGGGAGAGGCAAAACGCAGCTTCATCATGGGTATGAGGCTGTGCCCGCCTGCCAGAACCTTTGCTTCGTCGCCATGCTCTTGTAACAAGGCAATAGCCTCGGCTACACTGCTTGGCGCTGAATAATCAAATGCGGCTGGAATCATGGGCGAATGTTAGTTAGTAAAGGGATTTACGATGTTGAAGGCCCAATTTAGAAAATATATACTAAAGTTTAGAGTTTATAGCCAATTATTAAACAAACGAATGTTAGCAAAGGCGTGTATTCAAAAAATGGCAGCACAGGGTAGCTTGTAGCCCTTGTGCTGGGTGGCAGCAACAGGCTAAAAAACAACAACATGCCTGGGTATTGTCTGGTTAATTGATGCAGTTAGTGATGGGCCACTGCAAGGTAGTGTATGGCTGGCAGGTGGCTGGTTAGTAATTGCCACTGCTGGCCACGGTCATGGCTTATATACAGGTTGCCATTGTTGGTGCCAAAAGCAAGGGTATTGCCCCATTTAATGAATGAGTGCCGTAACACAATATCAAACACATGGTGTTGTGGCAGGCCATTGGTTATGGTTTGCCAGGTTTGGCCACCGTTTTGAGTATGGCAAACGCACAGGGCCAGGTTTACAGCCACCCGCTGCTCATCACTGGTGGCGGGTATTACCCATGCCTGGTTGGGGTCATGATCATCAATGGCAAGCGCAAAACCGTAAGAAGGAAAATGACCTGCTTCACTGCCCCCGCTTACGTCAACCCATTGCTTGCCAGCATCATGGCTTTTAAATATGCCACAGTGGTTTTGTTGCCACATGGCCTTTGGGTTTGCCTGGCAGGCCAGCAGCAGGTGTGGGTCATGGCCCACCTCAGCCCTGGGGTTGGGCAGGTAATGGGCCACCAGGCCGTGGTTGCGTACGGCCCAGGTATGGCCCGCGTCATGGCTTTCAAACACCCCAGCACAGCTTACACCTATATATATATGGTTGCTGTCTGTGGGGTTCACTACAATAGAATGAATAAAGGGGTAATCACGGCCGGCGCCAAACCATTGGTTATCTTTTAGCCGGCTGGGGTGGTTCCAGAGGCTTTCAACCAGTTCAAAGTGTTGGCCATTATCGGCACTATAAAACGGGCCGCCCGGCTCAGTGCCCAGCCACAGCTGCCCGGGCTTATCGGCCCCGGCATGGGCCATGGCCCATATTTTTTTCATTTTAGCAGGCTGGTCAGGGCGCCACATGCGTTGGCCAAAGGTGGGCATGGGCACCGAGTGCCACGTTTTGCCTTCATTATCAGTATAATGCAGCTTTTGCCCCCAGTGCCGGTGGGCTACGCCTGCCCACCAGAAACCAGTATTTGGGTCAGCATAAATCATAGATATGGGCATGCCTTCAAAATGCACTTGGCTGCTGTAATACCCCTGATTGCTGTTTTGGAAAGTAACCAGCCCTTTGGTGGTGCCTACTAATAGTGTTGCTGACATGTACTGACTGTGTATGGTGTACCTGCGGTAAAGATACGATGACTAATGATGTGCCACAGGCTTTTTAAAGGTTGTAAAAGCTTGAACAAGCTTTTTATAAACAAAGGCAAAATTACCATTAACCCAAACACCCAGCAGCAGGGCAAGGCTGCCCAGGTTGTAATACAGCATGGCACCGTTTAGCCACTCGCAATAGCCAACCAAGGCCATACCAAGCAGTACAAACCCAGCAGCCACTACTGAACGAATGCCTTTGTAGTTAAAGAGAATTAAGGTCAGCACCAGGCACATAAGGCCCAATGAAAGCCAGGGCAACCAGTGTATATCGTTGCTTGCCAGGCTTTTACTGCCACAAACTGTAATGGCAGCAGAGTAGCCCGCAATACAGAAGGGGCATTTGGGCAACAGCACGACCAACACACTAAACAAAGAAGGAAAAAATGCGGAGTTGGTTTTTAGCTTGCGGTGACTACGACAATTACAGTACTTTTGGGCCATGTTAGCATTAAAATTTGTCTAATTTAAGTAAATGCTTTCAATTAATTAGAATAGATTTTCTAATTTTTCACCATGAACGATATTTACAGTCAACTACAAGCATGGCAGGCCGCTGGTAAATCATTTGCTTTGGCACGTGTCATTGAAACATGGGGCTCTGCCCCCAGGCCCGTGGGTGCGGCCATGTTGGTTTCTGACAGCCAGGAAATGGCTGGGTCAGTTAGTGGCGGTTGCGTTGAGGGGGCCGTTGTGCGCGAAGCCACCCCGCTTATAACCAATGGTGGTGCCAAAAAGCTG
>CAZXTW010000205.1:2695-9079 GCA_964643525.1 uncultured Roseivirgaceae bacterium | reverse complement strand
GTCAAACACATCCATAAATTCAAGGCCTGCCCTGTAATTGGCCACTTCAAGCATTTTATTGTCATAAGATGCGTTGAACACGGCAAAGCCATGGCCAATATTTTCTCTGGTATGGGTAATCAACTCTATTTGTGGGTGTGCCAACAGCTTGCCCTCCAGCAAGTCATACTTTTCTTTACTGCCCACAAACACAGCCAGGTTCTGTTCATAATTATAGCCCATGTCCATGCTTATCTGGTAGTCAGAGTTTTGCTGAAAGGCAATGGCACAAATAATGCACAAAATTGAAAACGAAAACTGAAAAGCCAGCAGCACCCTGATTAACGGGTTGGTGCCCACCACCCGTTGCCTGCCCTGAAACACGTGAATGGCATCAAAGCGGCTAATAAAAAAAGCAGGGTAGGCGCCAGAGCCAATGCCAATGGTAAAAATCAATATACCAATAAACAGCAGCAGCTCAATATTGTCACTGTATATCATTTTCAGGTCAAGGTTAGGCCATAACGAACTGTAGGCAGGCACAAACAATTCTGATAGTACCAGGCCGGTTACCAACGCCAGCAGGCTTAGCAGCAAACTCTCACCCAGAAACTGCACCACCAGGTGCTGCCTGCTGCTGCCCATGGTTTTGCGCACCCCAATTTCTTTAAAGCGTTTTGATGAATTAGCAATGGTGGTGTTCACAAAATTAAAGCACGACAGCAGCAGCATAAGCGCGGCAGTAATCATGGGGCCAATCATTTGGGCAGGGTGCAACCCATCTCTCAGGGGGTTGTCATAGGTACCGCTTGAGGTAAGGGCAATCTGCTCCAGCGGCTCAGTAATTAGCCCATTCATCGGCCAGTCGGGGTTGGCCTTGTTCACATCATCCAGCTTGCTGTTAATAAACTTATCCAGGCGGGCCACGTCAGCATTAGCAGTAGTTTTCACAAAAAATACCTGCGCCCAGCGGCCCCAGTCACCTGGCTGTACCTTATATAAACTCAAATATTCTTCATATGGCAGCAACACACCAAAGTATAGGCTGCTGTTAAGTGGGGCATCCTGGTACACGGCCCTTACTGTGTAGTCTTTTTTGGTCTTACCAAAATCAATGGTCAGCACTTTACCTACCGGGTCGGTACCTTTGCCAAAATACTTTTCAGCATAAGTTTCGTCAAGCACTACCGAGCTGGGGTCGTAAAGGGCCTCTTTGGCATTGCCACGCACTGCCGGGAAGGTAAACATCTTAAAATACTCAGGGCTAACAAAGCGCACAAAATGCTGAAACACTTTATCTTCATACTGAATAGTAGCGCTGGTGCCATTAATCAGCACCATACTTTCTACATCTGGCGATTGTTGCTTCAGCACATCAGCCATGGCAATGGGCACATTACTCCATACCTGTTGCTTTCCATTGGGCAGCTTATATGATGAAACTTTAAAGATCTGGTCTTTGTGCTCGTGAAACTCGTCAAAGCTCATACCAAACTGGTAGTTTACAAAAGCGGTTACGCAGCAAGCTATGGCTACCCCCAGGCCGGCTATATTCATAACCGAGGTAAACTTATTGCGGGTTAAAATCCGCCAGGCAACGGTAAAGTAATTTTTTAACATGGCTATCTTTTTTACTTGACGCCCTACCATAGCCAACAAGTATGCCAAGAAAAAAGGCTGTTTTTAGCGTGTTTTGAGGGGTTACTGCCCGGGTGCACGTTCGTGGGCGACCGTTGCCGTCCGCTGGCGGACGGCAGAAAAAAATGCAAGCCTGTAAGCCGGGTTCTGTACCTGCGCAAGCAGGCCCTCACCATTTATCTAGCCCTGGCATTACAGCCAGGGTCTATCAACCTACCCATCTTACCCTTGCGGCCTGCCGTAACATGCCACAAACTGGGGCGAGCCACCCCAAACGTAGCCCCTGCCAGAGAGGCTTTGCGTAGTAAGACCTATTTGGTTTTTCAGCCCGTAAGGTTTACCGCGCCCTTGCCGTTACCGGCAAGGCGGTGGGCTCTTACCCCACCATTTCACCCTTACCCCATTGGGGCGGTATACTTTCTGTTGCACTGGCTGTATCACTACTATAAGTAGCAACCCTTCCCGTTAAGAAGTACGGTGCTCTTTGCTGCCCGGACTTTCCTCTCTGTGCGGTTGGCACACAGCGGTAAGGCGGCTTGCATTGGCTGCAAATGTACAAAAAAGTACGTACTGCACCCGTAGCAGCAAAATGTAGTAATTGAATCAGCCCAGGCCTGCCGGGCAACCTGGTGTGGCCAATAAGCTGCTTAATGCACGTCCTGGCCGGTAAGTTTAAACTCCCAGTGGTCGGCCAGGTTGGCTACCTCCTGAATAATTTCTTTGAGTATTTCATCAGTAACATTGTCTATAAAGGCCGATGCCTCTAACTGCAAATACTCTTCTACAATTGAAAACTTGCCGTGCACAAAATTGGTATTCTCCTCAAGAAGCTCACGTAGCGGCAAATCATCAGTTACTTTACATACATGTGACGACAGCTCAATCCACGTACGTGCGCTGTTTTCAGCATGTTTTTTCTCGCCCACCACTGACTGAAAGCGAGAATCAGCCAGGGGCACAATAATTACCGACTTGGTGTCGTTATACTCAGAGAACTGCCCATCAATTTCGGCAGCATAGTCTTGCATAAATTTAAGAAGGTCCATGGTCTAAGGAGGTTGTTTAGGTGAGTCATACAACCCTCTTAAGGTACTAAAAACTTACCAACCATGCTTACTTAATTTTTACTTCTGTGGCTCCGTAGCCAAACTTTTCTTTGCGGGCGTCCTGATAATAGTCTACAAATTCATTCTTACCCAGCCTGCGGTGTATTTCATCGCGCAGTTTATAGTTGCCCACGCCATGAATAAAAGTGATGGTGCTTACGCCTGCTGCCACCGCCTGGTCAAGGTGCTGCTCCATAGCAGCCAGTTGTATGTCTAAAATTTCATCCTTGGGTATGTGCTGGTAGTCATCACGCAACTGGTTAATGTGCAGGTCTAACTCCTGCACTACCTTTTTAGGGGCAGGTGCTGGCTGGCTGGCTGGCTTATTATCGCCCATGAGCTGTTCGCGCAATTCTGTGGCTTGCACAGGCTTCTCACTCACATCTACCTGCAGTAAAAAGCCCTCACGCTCAATAACAGGTACCGTTTTTTTATTGCGGTAAAAAGTAGCGGCCTTGGTGCGCATTTCAGTGACCAGGGGCAGGCGCGTAGTAAACAACTCAGTATGGTGGTACAGCAACTGCACCTTCAGGGCAGGCCACTGCTCAAACTTATCCATATCAAAGTCAGTAATATAATCATGGCTGCGCGGGGCCAGCACGCCTGCCTTCAACCCATGGCACTGGGTATTGTTTACTACCTTACCCAGGCTGTAGGCAATGGTCATATCTGTATTATTGATCAGGTGCATCCGCGTATAATGGGTTTGACCAGCCATATAGGCCAGGTAAACCCCCTTTTGCGCATAAATGGCAGGCTTTTTACTTACTGGCTTTGCCTCAGGTGCTTTAGGTACCTCGCGCTTGGGTGCACCAAAAATTTGAGCCTCCTGGCTTGAAATCAGGGCCAGCTCGTTCTTAAGCACATGTATGGTAAAGCCGTCTTCAATCTCAATTTCTACAATATTATTGGCCAAAAACTGGGTTACTACCCCCTCTTCAGTGCCTTTTATTACGCGTACGCGGTCTCCTACATTCATTGTTCCTAAACGTATCTGTTAAAACTCAGGGCCAAAAGTAAGCATTCCCTACCATAGGTGCAGGTGTAAAACAGGTGCACTTTTTCTGTTTGTGCATCAATCGTTGGGGGTGGCTGCTGGCTTTTGCATAATCAACTGCTTTTGCCTTTCGCCCTTGATCAGCTCCACCCACTCATCAAAGCTACGGGTATAAATTACGCTAAAGCCAGCCGAGTTGGTGTTTTGGTTGTTATCAAGCCCACTATTTAGCTGGTTGTAATTGTTGCGGTTGTACATCTTAACCCTAAACTTACCGTCAGAGGTTAACAGGTACTCCAGCGTCCAGTCGCCCGCAATACTTGAAATATCAGCCTCATTATCAACATTGGTAAAGCCGCCGTCACGCGTAATGCGCAGGCGCCCATCTAAAAAAGTGTACGACAACCGTAGCTGAAACGTATTAAAGGCATCTTCATCAAGCCCGCTCAGGTCTACATCAATCTCAAGGTTTTCATCAAACTGGGTAATCCAGTAGCTTAACTGGTTCGATATAAACTCACTCACAGAGTTGCCCAATGTTGAGCTGCCCGATACCCTGAAGGCGTTAATTTCTGAAAACCGGCGTAAAATAATTAAACTAAACACCTGCCGTTTCAGCTCCTGCTCGTCAGTGGCAATTTTAAACTTAAAGGCATCATAGGCCGTTTGCAGTGAAAATGGCACCCCATCTACCTGAATATTATCAGGAAACTCGCTCACCTCAATATCAAACCCTATGGTAGGGGCCAGCAGCTCGCCTTTCAAATCAAGCAGCACCTCTGAAGGGTAACGCCGCCGCACATCGGGGTGGCTGGCTATAAGTGAATTATCAAGCAAGGGTGCCATGCTGGCCAGCTGGTTATAGCGGGCCTGTATATCCATTACCCCCTGGTAGGGGTCGCCATACCATGAAATGCGGCTGCCGGGGTCAATACTAAACTCTTTATTAATAATATTATACAGTGTAAAATTATAGCCCCCCTCCTCTATCTCATAATTGCCAAACATGTTAAACTCGCCCTTGGTATCTATCTGTAAATTAATCTTGCCATTACCCCGCCCGCGAATGATATCGCCCGATTTTATATCAAAAATAATCTCGCAGTAAGCATCATTGGTCACGTCAAGGTCAAAGTCCATATTAATGCCCTCCAGGTTTACCCGGCTCACGGTATCAACATCAGCAATGAATAAATTGGCACTGTCACGCAGGCTAATAAAATTAATAAAGTCCTTCTGCTCTACCCCGCCAGAAATGCCCCCTACCGGTATAAAAATACGCGTATCTTTATTAGTAGTAGCCGTCACATCAATATACAAATTGGTTGGCACACCCAGCACGGTAAACTCGCCAGTGGCATAGGCAGTGCCATAGTATAATTCGCCAGAGCCTGCCCCGGTGTTCAACATCTGAAAGTTTTCGAATTTGCTGCTTAAGTCAACTACAAAATTGCGGAACCCATCATGGAAAATACCGCCATTAAACACCGCTTCGTGCTCGTTAATATCCTTTACCAACAGGTTTCGCACGCCTATCTCGTTGTCTTCAAAAAACAAATCGCCACCAAAAGTATAGCTGGTGTTAGGTAGTTCACCTTCAGGCGGCCATCAAACACCTTGCCGCTGCCGCGTAACAGGGGGCTTTTAATACGACCTGAAACTGCTATGCGCCCACTGGCCAGGCCCCTAAGCCCAGTTAGCTGGCCGGCCAGTAAAGGCTGGGCTATGGCCAGCTCAGCGCGCGAAAATACCACCTGTAAATCAAGCTGTTCCTGGGCATAGGGGTCAATATGGCCCTGAATGTTCAGCGTGTTCATGCCAGCCCGGTACACGTTAAAGGCCACATCAAGCCACTGGTTGTCGTTACTCCAGCCAGCCACGCCGGTAAGGCGCCCTACCAAAAAGTCGTTCAGACTAAAATCATTGATCACAATATTGCTTTGTATCAGGGGCTCGCCATAAGGGTTTTGTAAGTCTATGGTGCCGTCAATGGCGCCAGATACCTTGTTGCTCAACAAGGGCTGAAAAAAGGCCAAATCAAAATCCTGCACGGCCACATGCAGCGTCCGGGCCGAATCGTACGACAACACCCCGCCTACCATTACAAACTGGCTGGAATCTGTTGTTGCTGAGGTTGAGGCAATGCCCACACTGTCAAAATAAACGTCGCCCCTATGAAACACAATCTTGCGGTCTTCAGAAATCTGCCAGTCTTTATCAAACACCGTCAGTACCGAGGGCTCAAAGTGTATCTCAATACTGTCAGTCAAAAACTCAACACCAGCTACAATGCGTGCATTGCTTTTGGTCTTTGCCTGTTGCAGGGCCAGCTCAAAGCCAATCTTATCATCGTTCCACACCCCTTCAAGGTCAAAGTTTTGTGTGGTTTCATTTTCAGTCAATAATTGCTCATCAGAAAACACATGCAAAAAGGCCAGCACACTGGTACTGTCATACAGCTTTGAGGTATTGAGCTCAATTTCTGCATTATATAAATAAGTGTCCTTCCACCCCACCGTATCAAACCGGCTGTACAGGGCAAATACCGAGGTATAGCCCCCATCAAAATAACCGTCAAGGTAAGTGTCTTTCGAAAGTTGAAGCCCCGGCGCCACCACATCAAACACAGGGTTCAAATCTTTCAACTGCATATTGTATTCAACA
>CAZXTW010000205.1:0-2682 GCA_964643525.1 uncultured Roseivirgaceae bacterium | reverse complement strand
TGGGCTTGCTGTAATAAGCTTCAAGGGCTTTACTGTCGTTCCTGAAGTTCAGTAAATACTCCTGGTACAGGCGGGTAATGTTATCGTACAAGAGGCTGTACGAAAAGCTACCCTCCAGGTTAAACGTTAACCGGTCAGACAGCCAGCTCAACTCCCTGATGTCATCACGTACCACTGAGGCAAGCCGTATGCTGTCAATCGTTAACCCCCGGCCGTTGTAGGCCACATACGTACTGTCAAAGTTTGCTGTACCTGTAATGCTGTCAATCTGTAGGCCGCGCATTTTCAGGTCAATCGTTGTGTGCACAAACAGCGAGTCGTCCGTCAGGTTCAACTCATGCAGCAGGGCCGTATCAAGCACTGCATTCACATTAATCAGGTTGCGGTCATTGCGCAGGTCAACACTGCCTGTGCCGTTCAGCTTCAGGTTGGGATCATCTACCCGCAGCGCCCCACTAAAATACCCCTGTGCAAACTGAGCATCGGTTTTAATGCTGTTATAGGCATACCCATTCACATAAAAATCATTGAAGGTAGCCTCTAACAAAAAGTCAGCATCGTTTTTAGTAAAGCCTGTGCCTTCAATACGGCCCTTCATATTCGTGAGCCCAAAAATAGCGGTATCTTCAAGCAGCAGGCCGGTATTAAACCTGCTTAGGGTTAAGTTACCTAAATAATAAGGTGCATTTGTTTCTGGGTTTACCTTCAGGTTTACATCGCTCTTTACATTGCCAAGGGCAGTTTCAAACACCCCGTCGGCCACAAAGTCATATAAAAAGCCTATAAAACGGGCATCAAACCTTACTGTACCAAACTTAGCTATGCGCCTGTAGTTCTCTGGCTTTACGTACTTTCGTAAATCACTCATGGCCAAAACCGATGGGGTCATATCCAGCTCAATAAACGTTTCATTAATATCTGGCAGGCCATCCAGGCGGGCCCTGCCACCTAAATAGCTTTTACGCCCCCATTTAATGAACATATCACTCAGGGTAAGCAGGCGCACCTTACCTTCAATGGTTGCGCTTACCTCGTACTGGTCAGTATACCGGCTTAAGCCTGGGGCAAACAGGGCCAGGTCGGTACTGTGAATACTACTTTTATCCAGGTGTGCGTACAGCGTAACGCTGTCAATAAAATAGCTCAGTTGCCCCGGGTTGTCGTACCCAAAAACCAGGGTATCAGTAATGGTACTGCTGCCAGCCTGCAAATCAATGCCCAGCAGGCTCAAGGCCTGGCTATGGTACTCTAAAGTGCCGGTTAACTGGTGCAGGGGTAAATCATAATGTAAAGGGTTTGCCTTAAAGGTATTAATAGTGGTGCGTATGGTATCAGCCACTACCAGAAAATCACTAAAGCTGCCCTCTACTGCTCTAACATCAAGGTGGTTATAATCCAGCCTGTCGGGCAGGCTGTCACGGGTGCGGTCATTCAGCGTCAACTGCCAGTCAGTCAGGCTCACCCGGTCACACAGCAGCTGGGTAGGTGGTTTGTTGCTGGTGGTATCACTGCTGCTAAACGCCTGGCGCAGGCTGCTTATAAAAGCGGTCAGGTTCATGGGGGTGGCCGCATCGTGCTTAATCAAGTGCAGCCCCCCATGCTCAACAATTACGTTATTGGCCCTGGGCAGGTCGGGGTTCAGCAGCGTGCCTATATCAAAATTAACAACCACCCGCTGGGCATGCAGCATGGTGCTGTCGTGGTGGTCTTTTACAGTCAGCTCTTCAAGGGCTACCTGGTCCAGCCAGTCAATATGCACCTTAACAATGGTTACCTCATAGCCTGTTTGCTCAGACACATACTGGGTAAGGCGCTGCCCCAGCAACGTCTGAAAGTAGGGTATATTCAGCACCACCAACGCAAGTAATAATAACCCCGCAGTAGCTGCCGCAAACCACAAAATTGTTTTTGCCGCAACTTTTTTAATAACTTGCAAAGGTTGTTTTTTAGTCTTTTTCAAGCGTCTATGGGTCCCACTATTCTGGCTATTGAAACATCTTGCGATGAAACCTCAGCTGCAATAATCAGCAAAGGTAAGGTACTCAACAATATCATTGCAACGCAATCGGTACACCAAAATTATGGTGGCGTCGTGCCCGAGCTGGCCTCGCGGGCACACCAGCAGCATATTGTGCCCGTAGTACACGAAAGCCTGAGCCAGGCGGGCATTCAAAAAACAGCGCTCGATGCTGTAGCCTTTACCCAGGGCCCAGGCCTTTTGGGGGCCTTGCTGGTGGGGTCGTCATTTGCCAAAGCCATGGCCCTGGGGCTTAACATCCCCCTTATTGCCGTCAACCATATGCAGGCCCATATACTGGCCCACTTCATTGATGAGCCACGGCCGCCATTTCCTTTTCTGTGCCTGACCGTTAGCGGTGGCCACACACAAATTGTAGTGGTACGCAGCGCCCTTGAAATGGAAATTATTGGCCAGACGCAAGATGACGCCGTGGGCGAAGCATTCGATAAGGCCGCCAAGCTACTTGGCCTGCCTTACCCTGGCGGCCCACAGGTAGATAAACTGGCTAAAACCGGTAACCCGCTGGCTTACAGTTTTCCTGAAACTGATATGCCCGCGCTTGATTATTCATTTAGTGGCATCAAAACAGCCATCTTGTACTTTTTGCGCAAGCAACTGGCACAAGACCCACAGTTTATTGAAAACCATATGGCCGATTTGTG
>CAZXTW010000204.1:4965-9121 GCA_964643525.1 uncultured Roseivirgaceae bacterium | reverse complement strand
GGAAACAGCATCACCTCTATGCCCTTTGAAATGGGGTGGTCGCTAAAGTCCTGTATAATGGGGTAGTACGGAAAGTCAATGGGCCTTTGTATGGTCATAAAGCCCCGCTGTTCAGATACCGTCAGCTGCGCGCTGTTAATATCTATCACCAGTTGGTTGTTCAGGGTTACACCTTTGCTGGCCAGCCAGGGCTGCAGGCCCAGGCCATTTTTGGGCTGTATTACCCTGGCCGTGTTCAGGTCGGCCTCAATATGGCCATAGGCCATGTACAGCCCGCCGCCGTTGGCCATAAAATCATCCAGTTTGGTCAGCTCGGCCTGGGTAAAGGTATCAGTGGGGTTAATTACTGCCACAGCCTTATAAGTATTGGGTATAGGCTCGGTGGGGCTAATGGTGTAGGGCTCTACCTCATACAAAGCGGTTAGCTCTTGCAGTACCTGGGCCGAGGCATTCATATCAGGCTCGCCATGGCCCTGCAAAAAAGCCACCTTGGGCTTTTCAGCTACTGATAGCTTCTTGATGGCTTTGGTCAGCAAATACTCCATAGGCGTGCCAGGCACTACCGCTGGCAGTACCTCACGGTTTTCGCCTGCCTCAATCAGCACACCCAAATAGGTAAGCTGTGATTGTATCTTATCACCCTCCTGCTTTTGCACCGGGCGGGGCACAATGCCCAGCTGCTGCACTTCGTTTTCCAGGGCTTCATCGCCACTGGGGTCAATAAACTCAAAGAAAATATTGCCGTTGCGGTTTTCGTATTCAATCAGCAGCTCCCTGAACTCCTGGTGGGTGCGTTGCAACTCCACAGGTACATCTTCAGTAAAGTAGGCCTTAATAGTAATGACCTCTTCAAGTTCGGTCAGCACATCTTTGGTAGCGTTGCTCAGGGTATAGCGCTGGTCGGCCGTAAAATCAAGCCGCAGCAGCAGGCTGTTGGCCAGCACATTGCCTATCACAATAATGGCAATGACTATGGCCAGCCGGGTAAGGATTGTTTTCTTGTCCATGGTTCTGTGGGTTAAATTTCTTTTACCTGGTTAAACAGTTAGCCCTGCCAGTTGCGGCGCGATATAACGGTATGCGCAGCTACCAGTGCCAGGGCAATAAGTGAAAAGAAATACACAAGGTCTTTCAGGTCAATCACCCCACGCGAGAGCGACTCAAAGTGGGTATTGGTGCTGAGGTAGCTTAACACCACGCCCAGGGTGCCCCTGAAGCTAATGGCTATGAGGCCAAATATCCAGTGGAAAAACAGGCCAATGAGCAGGGCCACCAAAAAGGCCACAATTTGGTTGTTGGTAATGCTGCTGGCCAGTATGCCTATACTAATGTAAGCGGCGGCCATTAAAAACAGGCCTATATAGCCCCCTATTACCCCGCCATGGTCAATGGGGCCTATGCTGGCTACTGAAAAGTAATAGGGCAGGGTAAAGAGTATGCAAATGGCTACCAGCAGGTATGCCCCCAGAAACTTGCCTACCACAATTTGCCAGTCGCTGCTGGCTTTGGTGGTCAGCAGCTCTAAGGTACCGGTGCGTTTTTCTTCAGCCAGGCTGCGCATGGTTATGGCTGGCGCAAAGAAAAAGATGGTCCAGAAGGCCACCTGAAAGAATATGCCCAGGCTGGCCTGCCCCTGCACAAATATATTCCCTGCAAACAACCAGGTAAAAAACCCGGTAAAGCCTAAAAACATGATAATTAACATGTAGGCAATGAGCGAGTCAAAATAACTGCCCAGCTCTTTTTTGGTTATGGTCCAGATCTTATCCATCGTGGCAGTGCTTATTGGTTATAGGTCAGGTCACGGAATACATCTTCCAGCTTGGTTTCCAGGGCACTCATTTCCATGAGGTACCATTGGTTGGCCACGCACAGGTCAAACACCGCTTTGCGGCTTTCGGTATTGGGTTTGCTCTGTACCCGGTAATAATGGGGCTTGCCTTCAATGGGCATTACCTTTTCTACCGTGGCCAGGTCTAGCAGGTGCTGCTGCACGTCGGCTCCGTTGGTGGCTTCAATCTGTATGGTAAGCAGCTCCTGGCCCTGTGCCTGCTGGCGCAGTGTGTCGCTGGTACCATCGGCCACAATGGCGCCCCGGTTAATAATCAGAATACGGTCGCACGTGGCTTCTACCTCTGGCAAAATGTGCGAGCTCAGTATCACAGTCTTTTCTTTGCCCAGCTCTTTAATGAGCTTCCTGATCTCTACAATCTGGTTGGGGTCAAGGCCGGTGGTGGGCTCGTCAAGTATAAGTATGCCCGGGTCGTGTATCATGGCCTGGGCCAGGCCTACCCGCTGGCGGTACCCTTTAGAGAGCTCCTGTATTTTTTTGTGGCGCTCGCGGCCCAGCCCGCACATGTCAATCATTTCGCCAATGCGCTTGCCCATGGTTTGTTTGGGCACCCCTTGCAGCTCTGCGCAGTAGCGCAGGTAGTCTACAATATACATATCAGTATACAGCGGGTTGTTTTCCGGCAGGTAACCAATACGTTTTTTAATTTGATCGGGCTCATCGGCCACGGTATGTTCATCTACCGCAATAGTACCTGCACTGGGGGCCATGTAGCAGGTAATCATTTTCATGGTAGTGCTTTTGCCGGCACCGTTCGGCCCCAAAAAGCCCACGACCTCACCAGTTTCAATGGTAAAGCTAATGTCATTTACCGCTTTTTGCTGGCCGTAGAGCTTTGTTAAATTGTTCACTACGATTCCCATACAATTCACCTGATTTTTTATAACCGGCAATTTTAAACAATGGCCCTCCATTACGCAAGAGGGCACATTTTGAAATTGTTAAAAGATGTTAAAGTGAATTGATAATGGAAAAGGGAGAAGGGAGAATTTGACCATCCCTGAATAAAAAGAACCTACCCGTAACGGGGCAGGCTCTTTGTGTGCTGATTTGTTCTCGTTAACCGAGTATTGCTGATTTACTGGCACCATGGCTTGCACTATGCCATAGCGGTGCCATTGATTCACTCAAGGAAGGGTTGCTTTGGTGGCCTAGCCTAAAGTAGCGCGGATGGCCGGATCGAACCAGAACACGCCTTTGAAGGCACCGGCTGAATCGTACAGGGCAAAACGTACCTCGTAGGCCTCAAAGCCACGGTTTACTACATTGGTTTGCAAAAAGAAATCGTAAAACATCTGGGTCTCCAGGTTCTTTAAGTGTGCCTTAATGTCTTGCACGGGCTTAGGAATACCCAGCACAGGGCGCACATCAGTAGGAGGCAATTGAATTACACCGGCTTTGTTTTGCTGGCCCTGGTCAGTATCACGGCCGTAAGGGTTAAACTTCAGGTCGTAAATCATGGCGGTGTAGGTCTCGCCGCTGTCAGCACCAGACATTGATACACTGAAGGCTCTCCAACGGATAGAATCACCAGTTTTTACGTTCACAACTAAATCGGCTGTGCCGTTGTGTGCGCTTTCGTCAGCTTTTGATACCATGTATACAAAGCTGTGGGCAATGCCTACCGGGCTGTTGTAATCGTTGTTATTGGTGCCGTATGTGTCAATGATGCCCTTAGCATCTACTGTGATAGATATTTGATGCGTCATGATTGTATGTGTTAAAATTGATTTGGGTAACCCTACTCTGTTACAGGCTTTTCGGGAAGCGCCTCTGTTTTGTTGGTGTCTGTCTCGGATCCGTTTTGACAGTAGCAAATGTATGGGGTGGGCAGCAGGGCACCAGCGGCCAGCTGGGCAACGACAGTTCTATTGAGTGTACAGCAGCAATTGTTTAGGCAGGCCTTTTTCAGTGGGCAGGTGCCTGGCCTCTATGGGTTTACTCAGCCCTGTTGCCGTTGGCAACCCTTTTGCTGTTGATGGCTGCCACTAGCTTGTTTAGCGGGGCTGGGGCGCATAATTTGTATCTGTTAATACAATGATTGAACACCAACCTATTAATCCTTTACAATTATGGCGAACAAAACATTAAAGCTGCTTTTGCAGCACCCAGAGCTACACTTTAACCGGCAGGGTGGTACCAGTGCAGATGCCCCTATTGTGTTAAAAGACCATTACTTTATGTACCACATTATTGAAGGGCACTTTCTGGAACTGCCCGAAGGGGAAAGCGACAGCAAGTATGAGGTTATACTGGACCGGTATATGGAAAATGGACAACTGACAGGAGATACATTAACGGTAA